>NZ_LMVE01000069.1:0-85238 GCF_001432185.1 Cylindrospermopsis sp. CR12
TTCTTAGTCCTGTAGAATTGAGTAATTGTGCAGAACAAGAAAGATTTCTCAAAGAACAAGAAACTCAACGTGCAGAACGTGAAAGACTTCTCAAAGAGCAGGAACAAATAAAGTATCAAACCTTGCTATCACAATTAAAAGCTAAGGGTATTGATATTACTGCACTCGAATAAACTATTACCTCCACCAGAATACCCTTGGGAGGTTTTTAAAAACTGGAGTTTATACTAAAGAGAAGAGCGATTGGGAAGCACTCCCTACGGGAGCTCGCCATTATGTCCTAATCTTGATGGCTACAGCTATAATTGCCAGTTATGTGAACTTTCCATTCCGTCAGGACTTTACCGTTTTCAGTATTATTAATCACTAAAAATATGTTGAATATTCCCCAATTAGTCGCTCTTGAATTAGGACTTAAAGTCAACCAGGTACAAAACGCCTTGGATCTCTTAGCTGAGGGTGCAACTATTCCCTTTATTGCACGTTATCGTAAGGAACTTACCCAAGAAATGACGGAAGTACAACTACGAGATTTATCCGATAGATATACATATTTGACAGAACTAGAAGAGAGAAAACGGGCAGTTTTAAGCGCCATATCAGAACAAGGTAAACTCACGGACAAACTGGAAGAGAAAATCAGCTCCTGTTTACAGAAAACGGAATTAGAGGATTTATACTTACCCTACAAACCAAAGCGTCGCACTCGTGCTACTATTGCTCGAGAAAAAGGTCTGGAATCCTTAGCAGCATTTATTAAATCATTAAATGTAAAAAATGGTACATCCATTTCCCTGGATTCAGTAGCAAGTAAATATGTTGCCCAGGAAAAAGGTGTGAATACCAGTGAAGAGGCGTTAAAAGGCGCTAGTGATATTTTAGCGGAAGAAATAGCTGACAAGGCTCATTTAAGAGCCTATATCAGGGAATATGTGTTGGAAACGGGTGTGATTATTTCCCGAATCAAAGAGGAATATGCGGAAGGGACAACTAAATTTGAAATGTACCGTAACTATCAGGTAAAGGTCAAAAATGTTGCTCCCCATAATATGTTAGCTTTAAGTAGGGGAGAAGCGGAAAAACTCTTAGTCTTTGACATTGGTTTTGACCAAGATTTTCTACTTGCTTATTTGGAATCTCAGGAAATTCACACCCGAACACAAAATATCAGACAGTTCTACCAAGCTATGTTAAAGGATGCTTTTAACCGCTTGATGAAAACTTCGTTAATTAATGAAGTAATTAGTGAAAAGAAAACCTATTCTGATGTTGAATCTATTAAAACCTTTGAAGCAAATCTGAGGGAGTTGTTATTGTCTGCACCCGCAGGGATGAAACCCACCTTGGCCATAGATCCAGGGTTTAGAACGGGTTGTAAGACAGCGATTTTAGATCCGACGGGTAAATTCCTAGAATATCAAGCTGTTTTTCCTCACCAGGGAGGGGAACAGAGGCAAAAAGCAGTTCAGACGGTAAAAAAGCTCATAGAAAAGTATGAGATTCAACTAATAGCAATTGGCAATGGCACAGCATCTCGCGAAACGGATGAATTTATCACCGAGGTTTTAAGAGATTGCCACTCCAAACCAATTAAGGTTATGGTGAATGAGTCTGGTGCATCTATATATTCAGCTAGTGAAGTAGCTAGAGAGGAATTTCCTGATTTAGATATAACTGTCAGAGGTGCAATTAGTATTGGGAGAAGATTGCAAGATCCCCTGGCTGAATTAGTAAAAATTGACCCCAAATCCATTGGGGTGGGACAATATCAGCATGATGTGGATCAAAAACTCCTGAAAAAGAAATTACATGAAACCGTTGAAAGTTGTGTCAATTATGTGGGAGTAGATTTGAATACTGCTTCTAAAGAACTGTTGACATTTGTTTCTGGAATTACCCCTACAGTTGCTAATAATATTATCACCTATCGCAATCAATATGGGGCATTTAAAAATCGTCAACAACTGTTGAAAGTGCCAAAACTTGGTCCGAAAGCATTTGAACAGTCAGCAGGGTTTTTAAAAATTAGAAATGGGGAAAATCCCCTGGATAATACTGCAGTTCATCCGGAAAGTTATCCCCTGGTAGAAAAGATAGCAGGGGATTTACAAGTACCATTAAATCAAGTTACCCAAATAGCAGAACGGTTGAAAAAAACTGGCATCAAAAAATACCTGACTGATGCCATCGGAGAGCCTACTTTGCGAGATATTCTCAGGGAACTGGAAAAACCAGGAAGAGATCCTCGTGCGGAATTTAAATATGCCACCTTCCGGGAGGGAATTAAGGAAATTAGGGACTTAACCGTGGGTATGGAATTGGAAGGAATTATTACTAATGTGGCTAATTTTGGTGCTTTTGTTGATATTGGAGTTCATCAGGATGGATTGGTTCACATATCCCAATTAGCAGATAGATTTGTGGAGGATCCCAAAACCATCGTTAAGGTGGGACAGTTGGTGAGGGTGAGGGTGCTGGAGGTGAATGAAAAGTTAAAACGTATTAGTTTATCTATGAGAAAGCCTAATTAAGCTCCCATGCCTGAATACTGCTTTAACCCTAAGCGCCATAGTAGGCGATTGGCTATCCAAAATATGCACAACCAAGCTAAAATGGATAAAAATCCCCTGGTTAAATCTACGGGTAGACCTACTAAAATGCTTGCGGGAAAATGAATTAGGTAGGGAAATGGTGTCCATAGGGCGAAGTTTTTAACCGCTGGGGGAAAAACCTCTAAGGGTGCAATCATACCTGATAGAAACAGAAATAATAAGAACCAAAAGTTTTCTAGGGATGTAGCTCTTTCAGTCCAAAAGGCTAACATTCCTAGAGTGTACTGGATGAGGAACCTCAATGCAAAAGATAGGAATGCAACTAGGATAAACCAAAAAAAGTTGGTAAAACTGGGGATCCAGAAAGCTTGGGGGTAAAATGCGAAGAATATGCCCACAATTGCCACAATAAATGGCATTCTGGCAAATCTTTCACTAATGTGACCAGCAAGATGATGAAATACCGGGTCTAAGGGTTGTAATAATCGATTGGAAAGTTTCCCCTCGACTACTTCTCTTTCAAAATCATAAATTACCCAAACAACCGTTAGTTGTCTAAATAGAAATACTGCAAAAAAATAGCGGGTAAAGTCAAGTGGACTTAAACCAAAGTTTCCCCCCTGTGCTGCTTTATTCCACACACCCATAATTATTATGGGTAGGGAACCAGATAAAACCCATAATAGTAGTTCTGAGCGATATTCTAGCATGTAGGCGTAATACACTGTGAGGAAGATGTGGGCCTTCCTGAAAAAATACTTCATCTTTATTTACTTACGGTGGGTTGGTGATATAAGAACGGACTGGAAAACTTTACCTATTACTTCTTCTACTGGTGGTTCGGTGACAGTTAAATCTACCACGTCTAAATCTGCTAATATTTGTCCTACGGTGCGGGTTAAACCTTCCCTTTGCACGAGTAAACTAACTCTTCTACCTTCTAGATATTCTACCTCTCCATAGTAAGTAAGTTTTTCAATAGGTAGTGACTGGGACAATTCTATATAGATTTGACGATAGGGGGCAAATTTCTGTATTAATTCTTCCAGTCTGCCATCATACATCAGTTCGCCTTGGTGAATTACTAACACTCTTTCACAAAGAGCTGTGATATCCGCCATGTAGTGACTTGTTAATAATATGGTAGATTGATAAAGTTGGTTATATTCTCTTAAGAAGTCTCTTACGTTAACTTGGGCGTTAATATCCAGTCCCAGAGTTGGTTCATCTAAAAACAGAACCTGGGGACGGTGTAAAAGAGCGGCTAAAATTTCTGCCTTCATTCTTTCACCTAGAGAAAGTTTCCTGACTGGTTGGTTTAGTTTGCTACCTAGGGAAAGCATTTCTGTCAGTTCACCAACTCGCTGCTGAAATTCTCTATCGGATATATTATATACTGCAGCATTGATTTTTAGGGAATCTATGGCTGGTAAATCCCATAATAATTGCTGCTTTTGTCCCATAACTAGGGTAATTCTTTGCAAAAATGCTTCCTGACGACGAAAAGGACTGAATCCCCCCACTTTTAGTGATCCGCTGGAAGGATGAATTAGACCAGTCAGCATTTTTAAGGTCGTGGTTTTACCCGCACCATTGGGCCCCAAAAACCCCACTATTTCTCCAGGTTCTATGGTGAAGGTTACATCTTTAACAGCTTGAATGTGACGATATTGACGATTGAAGAAGTGGTTTATTGTACCAACAAACCCAGGTTGTTTAATGGCAACTGAATACGATTTGCTAAGATTTTGAGCTTGGATAATCGACATAAAAATATTACAATATGTGCTGAAACGTCAAGCCTTCGCCTACAAAAGATCCGTAAATCGAGGATCACTCTGTAGTTTCTTTAACACCTGTTTAATTTCCTGAGTTCGATCTTTGTCAACTATTAGGGTAACATTGCGATCGCGCACAATCACCAAATTTTCTAAACCGATAGTGACCACTAAATCGTTGGGATCGGAAGCATAAATAATAGTTCCTTGGGTATGGAGACCGACATGGGTAGCTAATTCTACATTTTGATCTTCCTGGGTTTTGAGTAGACGTTCAATGGCATTCCAGTCCCCCAGATCATCCCAGCCAAATTCTACTGGTAAGACATAAGCCAAATTAGTCTTTTCCATGAGGGCATAATCTATACTTTGCTTAGGCAAAGAAGGGTAAATCCCAGGTCCATGTTCTGCTAAAGGGATGACAATTTCTGGAGTATGGGTGTGTAATTCTTGTAGTATGACTCCAGCGCGAAATACAAACATGCCACTATTCCAGCTAAAACGTCCTGTAGATAAAAAATGTTCAGCTGTTTCTCGGTTGGGCTTTTCAGTAAACCGGTTGACGTGATAGACTGGTAAATTATTAAATTTACCAACCCTTTCACCCTGTTCAATATACCCATAAGCAGTGGATGGAAAACTAGGCTTAATCCCCAAAGTGACGATCGCTTGTGTGCTGGTTGCTAATTGGGTAGCAGCACTGAGAGTGTTTTCAAACGCCTCTTGGTCAGCAATCCAGTGATCAGCAGGGAAAAATCCAATCACAGTGTCATCCCCATGACGCTTCTGGATTTCCAAACTTGCCCAGGCGATCGCAGCTGCTGTATCCCTACCCTCTAATTCAACTAACAGGTTTGAGGGTAACAGGTTGGGCAATTGCTGTTCTACACCCTGAGATATTTGGCTGGAAGTGATTACCCACAGATTATCCCAACCTCCAGAGACATTTAGCAGTCGCTTGGCTGTGGATTGCAGTAAACTTTGGGAACTACCATCCAGATTTAAGAACTGTTTAGGTTTGTCTTTGCGACTTAGGGGCCAAAAGCGCTCGCCCTTACCACCAGCCAAAATAACGGGGATCATGGAACTAGTCATGTTGTTTTCAGAAAATGGGAACTACTGTAAAACAATATTAAGTCTATATTTATTATTCATCCCATTTGGGATAATCTTGACTGAATCCATCTGGCCAGTGGGGAATTATTGAATAAAAAATCTAGTAGTCTACATTAATTTCAGATCAAGGTTGGTTTGGTTGTTCAACTGGTTTCCTTGCAAGCCTAATTTTCCCTGCACTATCTGAATTATAACCTGCGATACCAGAAATTTGTGGCTTAATATGAACGTACTCTTATGAAAAAGTGATTAAGTGGGGAGGCAATTGTGATTAAACAAGTTCAGTGGTTAGAAAATCAGCTTGCAATTCAACAAGTGACTGCTTTAGAACATGAGGGACAACTGGAGCAATTTATGTCAGTTGAAACTCAGACTGTGTCAAATCCGGTATTGAGAGCGGAGGTAACTGCAGGGGGTGTAAATAGTCAACGAACAGTCGCTGAACTAATGGGATCAATGCCATATCAGATTTCTGACAAATTAGGATTAAGTATGCCTCGTTGGCTATTGTGGGTATTAACCTTTTCTATAAGCATCACCTTATCAGGGCTATTCATGTCAGCAGTTGCTTTATGGACTCCCCTATGGAGTAACTTAGAGAAAGCAGAAGATGACGGATTTACACCAAGTAATAGAGATACTTTAAAAGTATCGGATGGTTTATGGAATAAACTTTCCCTTTATCAACTATCCAAACCCATGAACATTTTAGTGATGGGTGTTGAACCGATTAAAGGCACCCTAGATGGTTCACCAGAAAGTTTTGCCGGTAGCAGTGACACCATGTTACTAGTGCGGTTAAACCCTAGTGATAAATCAATAAGGGTGCTTTCCATTCCCAAGGGGACAATGGTGTCCTTACCAGAAGATGGACTCAGCAAGATATCAGAAGCTAATACCAAGGGTGGTCCGGTATTAGCTGCACGGGTAATCAGTCGCACTTTTAGTAACGCTCCCATAGATAGGTATATTCGTATTTCCACGAGTGGTTTACGAGAACTGGTGGATCAGTTGGGGGGAGTAGATATATTTGTACCCCAGTCTATGAGCTCTCAGGAGCAAACTGGTGGAACACCAACAAATTTAGTGAGTGGGTGGCAAACCCTCAACGGTGAACAGGCGGAATTATTTGCTCGTTTTCGGGAATCTAGTCTGGGAGATATAGCCAGGGTGCAACGACAACAAGCTCTGATTGGTGGTCTGGTTCAACGCTTAAATAATCCTGTCGTTCTACCTCGGTTACCCCAACTTACTCGTATGATGCGCAAGTATTTTGACACCAATTTGAGAATGGAAGAGATGATGGCCTTGGCCAATTTTGCCGTCAATGTGGAACGGGATAATTTTCAAATGACCATGCTTCCTGGTACCTTTAGTAAGTTCAGTAAAGATCCAGAAAGTTACTGGTTGAATCTCACCGGACAACAAAGTTTGTTAAAAAATTATGTTGGGGTGGATATTTATCAAGTCAAATCAGACTCTCGTTCAGTTTCTCAGCTAAAAATTGCCATTCAAAATGCCAGCAGTCAACCTCAAGTAACTGCAAAAGTTATCAACCAACTCAAGTCCAAGGGTTTTGCTAATATTTACACTGTTCCCGATTGGGCTGAAAACCAACGCCAAACCCAGATCTTTGTTCGCAGAGGAACTCGACAACCAGGAGTAGAGCTACAGACAATATTGGGTAGGGGTCAAATTGAAGTTTCCGCTCAAGGAGATTTAGATGCAGATCTCACCATTCGCATTGGTGAAGATTGGAAATAGATTAGAAATGAAAGGCGAAATTTGAGGCCACTATCAATATTCCCCGTACCATCAGGTCGGGGAGTATATCAAAAGGCATGTTTAATTCCTAGGAAAGGTCTGAATGTATTTAACTACAGCTGGGTGAAATTTAGATAGTTTCTAACCAGTCATAGATCTGCTCTAACTGGTCTAGAGTTATTAGTCCATATTGCCACAGGATCATGGTTAGGGATCCAGTATCTTGCTCAGGGTGACGCAGGGCGACAGCTAGGGAAGCTGCTGAAATCGCTAAATCTTCCTGCAGGAAATTGATCAGACGGGTGTATCTCGATTGTACCATTTCTATCTCACCTCCCGGGGGTAAAGCATATTATCTTATATCGTTTCTTTTTTTTTAGTTACCTAAAGACAGTATTTAATGTGTCACCTGAGCGGTTTGAATACCTCAATTTTGACCCTATCTCCTATTTTGAGACCCAGTTCCCGGGCCCGTTCAGCTCTTAATTCAACCACTTGGTCTATTAGCACTCTTGGACCGTAGGTAGGACAGGGTTCATTTTTGCAGGGGGGGGCGGTCTTGATATATTGAACCACGCCTCTGTTAATAAATACCATGTCTAATGACACTGGTACATTCTTCATCCAAAATCCTACTGGTTGGGGTGAGGGAAATGCAAACAACATACCCCGGTTATCTGGTAAAGCTGGACGATACATTAACCCCATCATCTGCTGTTCTGGTGTTTTTGCAACTTCCAAATCAATTTTTTTGCCATTGGCAATGGTCATTTGAGCGGAAACTGGCAAGTATTGACCTTTAGTGTTTGACTGGGGTAACTGAGCATTTAAGGTGGTATTGAGTTGGGCCGAACTCGGAGCAGAACAGCTGGCGAGTAAAATACTCAACAGTAAATAACATATTATAAGACAGTGTAACATAAGTTATGAAATATCTCATCCATGTCTAAATATCTAAGATATACCCAACTAATATCTAATGGTTAGTCGACAATTAATTTCCCAACTCCTCAATGTTTTTCATGGTTTGTTGATATAATCCCCTGTTACCCTCTTGGTCAAAAATAGTTGCTGCTTTTTGCAAGTCTTGTAAAGCACGACGTTTATCTCCAGAAGAGGCAAAAGCATTACCACGATTATTATAAGCAGGAGCAAACTGTGGATTTAACCGAATGGCTTGATTATAATCAGCGATCGCTTTTGATGTATTTCCCAGACTAGAATAGGCATTACCGCGATTATTATAAGCAACGGAATAATTTTGGTCAATGCGAATAGCTTGAGTATAATCTTCTAGAGCTGCATTTTTGTTTCCTTGAGCAGCATGGGAATTGCCTCTATTATTGAAAGCCTCGTCATAGTTAGGCGATAAACGAATAGCTTCGTTATAATCTTCTATAGCACCTTTTTGGTCTCCTAAAGAAGCACGAGCATTACCCCTATAGTTGTAAGTTTCTGGGTCATTAGGATTAATTTGCAGAGACTGATTATAATCATTAATTGCTCTTTCTTTATTATTTAAGTCAAAATAAGCTAAACCACGAGCCTTAAATGCAGGTGCATAGTCAGAATTTAAACTGATAGACTTACTATAAGCAGCAATAGCAGCTTGAAAATTGCCTCTCGAGTGCTGATTTTGTCCCTGAAGATAAAATTCTCCTGCACCAGAGGTTTTACGGGTGGGACGTTTAGGGGGATTGACCCCTATTTCAGTTACCAAAAGATCCTGATTGCGATTACAAGAAACGCATAAAATTCCAGTTAACCCAGTAAAGACTAATATTGTGAATATTTTGCCTAGCACTTGCTTATTATGTGTCAATAACTGCCATTTCATAAGTTTCTATTAATGACTTTCATATCCTCAAGGGAATTAAGTAGGGAGGCACAATTATTTGTAGGATGGGTCGAGTAACGAGATCCATGCGGGTGTTGGGTTTCATACTTCAACCCAACCTACGTTCATCTTATATTTAATTCCACCCACTCACTTACTTTCTCCTAAATTTAACCAAATAATTGATGGTTTTAATGTATAAACAGTTTCATTCCTAATGTGGCACAATGTTCAATTGATCTGTTATACTGGGAGCAGATGGCAAAAACAGGATTAAACCCCAAGCCATAATGAGTAAACTCATATCACAGCTTACCAATCATACTAACTATGCTAGAAAAAAACCTGATGAAATTACCGGGTGAGTCTCAAACTCCCAGATTTCTACAGAGAATCAACTGGGTTTTTAATCCCGTGCAACTAATGGAAAAATCTGCCCAGGCCTACGGGGATTTTTTTACACTCAAATTATCCAGTCAAGAACCAATAGTATTTATTAGCATTTAAGCCTGGTTGATAATATCAAGGTTAAACCTCTCAGGAGAGGTGTTACCCTAGCTCCTTCTGCTGGTAAATGGTTGGTAGCAACTGGAAAAGCTAATTTATCTACCAATATTGGGCACGAATCTTAAATATGTACCCCCTAAACCTTCTACAATGCTGCGAGTATTTGCATCCATCATTTTTTGATAGGTTTCTCCATCACTACCTGGTTCACCCAATCCATCAATATAAAGTGGTCGAGGAAAAATTTTCACTTTTGTTTTTTTGGCAATTGGCGCAAGTAACATCAAATTAACTGCTCTATCAGCAAAAATTATTGGTGCTTGGGTTGTTTTAATATATTCAGCTAGACTTTTAGCTTTTTTAGCTGTTAATTTATCTTCATTGCTGATATCTGGTAAGGTTCCTTTATAATCTAACCCATAGGCCTTGACGTAATAAATCATCGCCCCATGGGTGGTCAGCAATTTCCGTTTTTTGTCAGGAATGGTGGAAAGAGTAGATTTAATCCACTGGTTTAATTCTTTTAATTCTCGGGTCAGTTGGCGGGTATTACTATTATATCTCTGTTGATTTTCCGGTGATATTTTGCCTAATTGAAAATTCACTACTTCTACCATTTTGATGGCATTTCTCACATCATGCCAAATATGTGGTTCGTTAATAATTTTGCCATTTTGGCGCAGTTTTTGTGGTTGTTTCACAGCACGTTGACCAACTGGTATTTTGGCTATGTTTTTTCGACTATTTTTGAAGGACTTAATTAGGTTAGGCTCAAAATTATAACCGTGATATAAAATCAGATCTGCTTTTTTGATGGCTTTGATATCTTCCGGTGTTGGCTGATATATAGGAGGTTCCAAACCAGGAGGAACTAAACAAATTAGATTGATACTTTCTTTGGCTATTTGGTTAGTAATATCGCAGAGTATGGTTGTAGTAACTACAACTTGGGGTAGATTTTGACTGATCTTTTGATTCTGGTGATCTTGAGTATAGTTATTATTTAGATTCCTATGATTACAACCTAAAATTGCTAGTATTATTGGTAGGCCAATTGGTAAACAAATATTGCAAAACTTACAATTTAACAACTTATTCATCACAATTATTTTAAGTAGGGAGGCACGATTATTTATAGGATGGGTTAGCGGTAGGGTAAACCATTACGTTCATGTTTAATTCCACTCACCTACTTATCCTATTTATCTTTACATAGTTTGGTCTTTTAACGCCAACTTACTTAGTCTATAACTTCACACTGGGAATTATTAGATGACCAAATAATTAATTCCCCTTGGTCTCCACCCGCTGCCAAAAATTTGCCTTGGGGTTCCCAAGCTAGGGTAGAAAAACCTTCAGTTACACCTGACAAAATTTCCCATACTTGAAAATTTTCATCCCATAAACACAACCAACCATCAGCACCAGCAGAAGCAAGTATTAACTCATTATTTGGCAATCTATAATTTAAGGACTGGGGTGGGTGGGCGATCGCAGTTACAATGTCGAAGTGATTAGTCAAAATTGTTGACTCCCAACCTACAGATTCATCAACAGATTTATGCCACATTACTACACCTTCTACACTGGCACAAGCTAAGATGGGATCTCCTGTATCACTTGTTCTATTAGACCAAGCCAATTGACGAATTTTGCCAGGAAAACCACGCATTAGCCAGGGATCGGGATTTTCCCACTCTAATACTGCGATACTACGATCCATATTTGCTGAAGCCAAATATTTACCGTCACTGGACCATGCCACACCCGTACTGACTGTATCCGTATACAGTATATAAGGTTCCTCATCCCAATTTTCCCTATTCCAAACCTTAACTCCTTTATAACCGCTAATAGCCAAATACTTTCCATCCTGACGCCAATCAATTCCTAAAATTGATGAGTTTTCAAAGTTGAGGGTGACCACCAGTTCCCGCGCATCCACATCCCACACTTGAACATAACGACCTAAACTAAAAGCTAATAGATTATTGGTATGGTTCCAAGCCAACTTATCAATCCAAGCTGGAGCGTTTGCTAGGGTTTGAATTAACTCTTTGTCCTTCCAGATTTTTACGTTTCCATCCTGACCACCTACAGCCAAATACTGGTCATCAGCTGAGAAACCTCCACAGTCTAGGGATTTACCTGTGGAAGTTTGGAGATTGGTAATTGTTTGGTTTTCCCAAATGATTACCTCTCCTGATGCGGAGGTGACGGCCAGCTTGTGACCGGATTTAGACCAGTTTAAGGATGTTACATATTCTGTTAGCTTTTCTGAATAATGGGTGGTGAATTTTTGCGGTTTGTTAGTGGTGAAGTTCATATATGGGAAATATGGAAATTGGGAATATCAATTCTGTTGATGATCTTGGGAGCGATTATAGCATACAGGATAAAAAATCTTGTTTTAATTTTGTCCCATCTAGGTTCCTTCCGATAAAAACTAGTTGATTTTTTCTCGGTTCACTATATTTCCAGGGTCTATCTGGTCTACCATCAAATATCATGTGTACCCCCTGAAAGACAAAACGCTCCTCTTCACCAGCAATATTTAAAATGCCCTTCATGCGAAAAATATCTTGCCCTTGATTGCGCAATAATTGCCCTAACCAAACATTTAATTTCTCCCCATCTAAGGCACCTGATTCTACTAAAGCTACTGAACCTACGCTATTATCATGTTCATGAGTATCTTCACCTAAAAAATTGGGATCTATTTCCAATGCTCTGGCTAAATCAAAGGCTCTCACACCTAATAAGGCATCCATGGATAGTTGGGAATTCTGGGTATGGTAAATTTTAGCCATGGCGTTCATGGCACGAATTCGCTTTTCTAATTCCTCCAAAGTTTCTGGGGAAACTAAATCGGTTTTGTTTAACAAAATTACATCGGCAAAGGCTATTTGCTCCTGAGCTTCATCCGCTTCCCAATGTTGACAAATGTGTTTGGCATCCACAACTGTTACTACCGCATCTAATGATAGTTGATTTTGCATGTCCTCATCTACAAAGAAGGTCTGAATTACAGGCGCAGGATCTGCTAATCCGGTGGTTTCAATCACTAAATGGTCGAACTTATCCCGCCGTTTCATTAAGTTACCAATGATCCGAATTAAATCCCCACGTACTGTACAGCAAATACAGCCGTTGTTCATTTCAAAGATTTCTTCGTCCGCATCAATCACTAGTTGATTATCAATGCCCACTTCCCCAAATTCATTGATGATTACAGCTACTTTTTTACCGTGCTCGTAGGTGAGAATGTGATTCAGTAGGGTGGTTTTTCCTGCCCCTAAATAGCCTGTTAAAACGGTTACAGGTATGGTAGTCGAGATTTCTGAACCTATCATAATTTATCCATTTATCCCCAGTTTTTGATAATCATTCTTTTTTTTAACATAAGTTTTGGCAGTTGGGAGCCTTATTTTCTGGGAGGAATCACTTAATTTGTTTGAAGTTTTGTAAAGTTTAGCAACAATTTGCTCATAGTTGTTGCAGGAGTTGAGATGAAGGTGGTATGCTCACCGGGTGAATGGTAAGTTAAATGTTAAAGAAATATTTAGAGAACTAGAATCTTGTACTAACTTTTGTAAAATCTCGGATACTAAGTAGTTGGTCAGTTCCTATGTCTTATCCGTTATACGTCGCTTTTATCTGGCATCAACATCAACCACTGTATAAGTCACCCGCTAATAACCACTATCGTTTGCCCTGGGTGAGGTTACATGGCACAAAGGACTATTTAGATTTAATCCTATTACTGGAAAAATATCCTAAATTGCACCAAACGGTAAATTTGGTCCCGTCTCTAATTCTCCAGTTGGAAGATTATATTAAGGGTGATGCTTTTGACCCCTATCTGACGGCCAGTTTGACCCCTGTGGAAAATTTGACCATAGAACAGAAAGAATTCATTATCCAACACTTTTTTGATGCTAATCACCACACTTTAATTGACCCCCATCCCCGTTATGGACAGTTATACCACCAAAGACAGGAAAAAGGACAGAACTGGTGTTTGTCAAATTGGGAATCGGCGGATTACGGCGATTTATTGGCTTGGCATAATTTGGCTTGGATTGATCCCCTATTTTGGGATGACCCGGAAATTTCAGCTTGGTTAAAACAGGGACGGGATTTTACTTTGGGCGATCGCCAAAGGATCTATTCTAAACAGAAACAAATACTAAGTCGCATTATTCCTCAACATCGGAAAATGCAGGAAACCGGACAGTTGGAGGTGACTACTACTCCCTATACCCATCCCATATTACCCCTATTAGCAGATACTAATGCTGGAAGGGTGGCGGTTGGAAATATGACATTGCCCAATTCTCGGTTTAACTGGGCCGAAGATATTCCTCGTCATTTACAAAAAGCCTGGGATTTCTACCAAGAAAGATTTGGAAGGGTGCCAAGGGGTTTATGGCCTTCGGAGCAGTCCGTTAGTCCGGAGATTTTGCCCTATGTGATAAAACAAGGATTCAAGTGGATTTGCTCGGATGAAGCGGTTTTGGGTTGGACTACAAGACATTTTTTCCATCGGGATGGAGCGGGAAATGTCCAGGAACCGGAACTACTATATCGTCCCTATAGATTACAAACTCCCGAAGGTGAGGTGTCTATTGTTTTTCGGGATCATAGATTATCGGATTTAATCGGGTTTACCTATAGTTCTATGCAACCTAGGCAAGCGGTTGCCAACTTGGTTGGACATTTAGAGGCAATTTCTAGACAGCAAAGAGAGAGGTCAACTGAACAACCCTGGTTGGTCACTATTGCTTTGGATGGGGAGAATTGCTGGGAATTCTACCCGGAAGATGGCAAACCCTTTTTAGAAACTCTATATCAAACCCTAAGTCACGAACCTAATATTCAACTAGTAACGGTTTCTGAATTTTTAGACAAGTATCCTCCTACAGCGACTATTAATGGAGACAGGTTACATAGTGGTTCATGGGTAGATGGTAGTTTTACCACTTGGATAGGAGATCCGGTAAAAAACCGAGCTTGGGATTATCTTGTTCAAGCTAGACAAACTTTGGCCAGACACCCGGAAGCTACGGAAGAAAATAATCCCGCCGCATGGGAGGCTTTATATGCTGCTGAGGGATCGGACTGGTTTTGGTGGTTTGGTGAAGGACATTCATCAAATCAAGATGCCATATTTGACCAGTTATTTAGAGAGCATCTTTATGGCATTTATAAAGCACTAAATGAACCCATACCTGCTTATTTAAATTCGCCCCTAGAACTGCATGAAGTGAAAGCGGACCGTCGCCCAGAAAGTTTTATTCATCCAGTTATTGATGGTAATGGGGATGAGCAAGATTGGGACAAGGCTGGTAGGGTAGAAGTGGGTGGTGCTAGAGGAACAATGCACCAAAGTAGTCTAATCCAGCGTCTTTGGTATGGGGTAGATCACCTCAACTTCTATTTGCGAGTGGACTTTAAAAATGGACTTACTCCAGGAAAGGAATTGCCACCGGAATTAAATTTACTGTGGTACTATCCAGACAGACCAATGGTGAACAGTTCCATACCTCTAGCGGAGGTTCCGGATATGGCTCCGGTTAATTATTTGTTCCACCATCACCTAGAAATTAATTTGATTTCCCAAGCAGTTCAATTTCGGGAAGCTGTAGAGAATTATCAATGGTTACCCCGTGCTAGTCGCGCTCAGGTGGCTTTAAATACCTGTTTGGAGGTAGCAGTGCCATGGGTAGATTTACAGATTCCTCCTGATTATCCTCTGCGGTTAATTTTGGTTTTGGCTGATGATGGCTGTTTTCATAGTTATTTACCAGAAAACGCCCTGATTCCTATCGAGGTTCCCTAAAATCTCTAAAATCTATTCATCAAAAACGGTGGGGAGATTAGATTTCCCCACCGTTTACTGATGTTTAAGGTTTAAGGTGTTTAAGTTTTTAAAAACTCCGGACTACAGCTCAATAGTTGGAGCAAGTAACTCCGGACGCTGTCTAGCTGTTACTTGGACAACACCATTTTCGTCTATGTCAACGTAAGCAATGTCCCCATCTTTGATTCGTCCAGACAGAATCTCTTCTGCTAAACTATCCTCGAGTAATCGCATAATTGCTCGACGTAATGGTCTGGCACCATAGCTAGGACTATAACCTTCTTGGATTAGACGGTCTTTAAAGCGATCGCTCACTTCTAAGGCAATACCTTTTTCCGTCAATCGACCAAACACTTCCTTGAGCATGATGTCGGCAATTTCGGTAACTTCAGCCTTGTTCAACTGACGGAAGACAATAATTTCATCCAGACGGTTTAAGAACTCAGGACGGAAATACTGTTTGAGTTCTTCATTCACCAGGGAACGAATACGATTGTACTGCGATTCAGCTGCATCTTCGGCAAACTCAAAGCCAATACCGCTACCACCTTTTTCAATTACCTTAGAACCAATGTTAGAGGTCAAAATTAACAAGGTGTTCTTAAAGTCTACTGTGCGTCCTTTAGCATCGGTCAAACGACCATCTTCTAAAATTTGCAGCAGCATATTGAATACATCCGGGTGTGCCTTTTCGATTTCGTCGAACAGCACTACAGTATAGGGACGACGGCGTACCGCCTCCGTAAGCTGACCACCTTCGTTGTAGCCGACGTAACCTGGAGGGGAACCAATTAACTTACTAACGGTATGACGCTCCATGTACTCGGACATATCCAAGCGAATCATTGCTTCTTCCGATCCGAAGAAGTAAGATGCCAGAGATTTAGCTAATTCGGTTTTACCTACTCCAGTAGGACCAGAGAAGACAAAACTAGCAATTGGGCGATTGGGATTTTTTAAACCTACACGAGCGCGACGAATGGCTCGAGAAACGGCCTTAACCGCATCCTCTTGACCAATAAGACGCTGATGTAGGGTATCTTCCATGTGTAGTAACTTTTCCGATTCGGATTCAGTGAGTTTATTCACTGGTACACCGGTCCAGGAAGCCACAATGTGAGCGATATCCTCCTCAGTTACTACCGGTTCAACCCCCTCTGCACTGGTTCCATTAGCTTTGTTTTGGGCGATCGACCTAATTTCCGCCTTAATTTCCATTTCTCTGTCACGCAGTTCTCCCGCACGGTCAAAGTCTTGGGAACGCACAGCATCATCTTTTTCTTTTAATATTTGCCGCAGTTCCTTATCTAACTCCTTAGCTGCTGGAGGTAACTGAGAATTAATTAGACGAACACGAGAACCTGCTTCGTCAACTAGGTCGATTGCCTTATCTGGCAAATAGCGATCGCTAATATATCTATCAGATAATTTCGCTGCTGCTACTAAAGCTTCATCAGAGATTTTTAACTTGTGATGCGCTTCATATCGATCGCGCAACCCATATAAAATTTCTATTGTTTCATCAACAGAGGGTTCGCCCACCATTACAGGTTGAAACCGTCTTTCCAGGGCTGCATCTCGTTCGATGTGCTTCCTGTACTCATCCAAAGTAGTAGCACCGATGCACTGTAATTCACCCCTGGCCAAAGCTGGTTTGAGAATATTAGCAGCATCAATAGCTCCTTCAGCAGCACCTGCACCGATTAAGGTATGAACCTCGTCAATTACCAGGATGACATTACCCGCTTGGCGGATTTCATCCATGATTTTCTTTAGGCGCTCTTCAAATTCCCCACGATACTTAGTTCCTGCTACCAGGAGACCAATATCTAGGGTAACAACACGCTTATCCTCTAAGATGTCCGGGACATCCTTGTTAGCGATGCGGCTGGCCAAACCTTCAGCAATGGCCGTTTTACCAACTCCAGGTTCACCAATCAGCACCGGATTATTTTTAGTCCGGCGACCCAAAATTTGAATCACACGCTCGATTTCCTTGGCGCGTCCCACCACGGGATCAAGCTTGTTATCTACGGCCATTTGAGTCAAATTAGAGCCGAATTCATCCAAGGTCGGGGTTTTTGTGCGACCCGAAGAACCGCCAGGAGTAACTTCTGCAGTTTCTCCTAACATCCTAATTACTTGGGTTCTCACCTTTGACAAATCTACACCCAGGTTCTCTAGCACCCTGGCTGCTACGCCTTCCCCTTCACGGATGAGACCCAACAGCAGATGCTCGGTGCCTATGTAGTTATGCCCTAGTTGGCGTGCTTCTTCTAAGGATAGCTCCAGAACCCGCTTGGCTCGTGGTGTAAACGGAATTTCTACAGCCACAAAGCCGGATCCCCGACCTATGATTTTTTCTACCTCAATTCGGGCATCTTTGAGATTGACACCCATTGACTTTAGCACCTTGGCGGCCACCCCTGTTCCTTCCCCTATCAGACCCAGGAGGATCTGTTCGGTTCCGACAAAGTTGTGACCCAAACGGCGGGCCTCTTCTTGGGCCAGCATGATTACCTTAATGGCTTTTTCTGTGAAGCGTTCAAACATGGCATCCTTCCCATCACCTGCGTCGTGCCGGTACGTCGATTTTAGCACAAGCAAAACTTTTGGATATCCCTGTTGCCAAAATAGATATCCAGTGACCATCACTTTTGCCGATGGGTTGATCCTTGGACTTTTTTGCTAGCTAGTTGGCTGTAGATGTCTAATTCACTAGCTTTTTCGCCACTAGGCTCGAGGATAGACTAGTTTTTCTCCTATTTTTCCGCCCTTATTCTCAGCCTAAACCCAATATCATACTGGTCGCTGCTTTGTCAACCTATAATAATTTTATTAAAAGTTAGTAAAACTTTACATAAGATATTCTTATCCAAAATAGATAATAATTTTCAATGTTTGATGATTTATCTACTAATTCTCCTCTTGTATTAATATCCAGGAGAACTGTTGCAGACGCTGTTCGACAAGAACATGCCATTTCTCTAATGTTTGGAGAAAGTGGGGGTGTTGTAACTGAGAAATCCATAAAATCAAACCATCTTCCTGATTATCCTGATAATAACGGGGTCTAATGCCCGCAGTTTTCCACCCAAACTTTTTATACAAGGAAATTGCTGGGGTGTTGGAAACACGAACTTCTAGTGTGGCCCGTTCTAATCCCATATCTACCGCGTCTTTTATCAGAGAGTATAATAGGGCTTGTCCTAGACCTTGACCTTGATATTCCGGATGCACAGCTAAAATGGTAATGTGTGCTTCTTCTAAAACTGACCAAAAACAACCTATTCCTAGTAAGTCATGGCTGGGAATTAGTGAAAATAAACCGAGGAAGTGACTACTGATATTTTCTATCTCTTGGCGATAGCCTTCTATTGTCCACAGACCATCAAAACAAGCCTGATCAAGTTCTAGCAGGTCAGTTAAATGTTCTAAGGTCACGGGTTCAATTTTTAATTCGGATAATTTCACCATACTTCCCCTGTTCTATCTTCTTTTTAGAGCTTTTAGCTAGGTTTTTTGATAAAGTGGATGTCAGGAGTTTAGCTCCCACCATCAAAAGTTAACTCTAACCAACTCAAAAATCAACGCTTTAATCAGGACAAATTTTAATTAATTATGGTATCGACTTACCCTGTCAAGGTTCAACCTTCCGGTCATCAGTATCTATCTATTGTAGATGTTCCTACCAGTGTTTCTCCTAATCAGCAACTTCTACCTGTAAGTGCCAAAGTTATTGATCATGATTTCCTGGAAATTGGCGGGTGTGATGTTAAAACCCTGGTTCAACAGTTTGGCTCTCCCCTCTATATCCTAGATGAACTAACTGTGCGCACCGCTTGTCAACAATATCGAGACGCCTTTAATAAATATTACAAAGGACAATCCCAAATATTGTATGCTTCTAAAGCATGGAACTGTTTAGCAGTTTGTGCCATTGTTGCTTCAGAAGGTTTAGGAATAGATGTGGTATCTGGTGGGGAACTTTACACCGCTTTAACTGCGGGTATGAGTCCGGACAAAATCTACCTTCATGGCAATAATAAATCTCACCATGAACTGATTTTTGCCGTAGAGACAGGTTGCACAATTGTAGTTGACAACTGGTACGAATTAAAGACCCTGGTAGCTATCCTAGAGCGGGAGGACCAGGCTAAAAAAATCAGGATCATGTTACGGTTAACCCCGGGAATTGAATGTCATACCCATGAATATATCCGTACTGGACATTTAGATAGTAAATTTGGTTTTGACCCCAATGACTTACCAGAGGTATTTGGCTTTGTCAGTCAACAGTCAAGGCTACACTGTGTGGGTGTACATGCTCACATTGGTTCCCAAATTTTTGAACGTCAACCCCATCGAGATTTAGCCGCTGTAATGGTACAGTGGTTGCGTGAAGCAAAACAATACAATCTAGAATTGGCAGAGCTAAATGTTGGTGGTGGTCTGGGAATTAAGTATACCGAGTCCGATGATCCCCCAAGTATTGAAGAATGGTCTAGGGCAATTTGTGAAGTAGTTCAAAATGTTTGCGCTGAAGAAAACTTGCCCTTACCTAAACTCTTGTGTGAACCCGGGCGATCGCTGATTGCTACGGGAGGTGTAACTGCTTACACTATTGGTTCAACTAAGACCATTCCGGATATTCGTACCTATGTAACTATTGACGGAGGGATGTCCGATAATCCTCGTCCAATTACATATCAATCGGTTTATCGAGCAGTGGTAGCCAATAAAATGTCTGCCCCCCTCACAGAAACGGTCACCTTAGCGGGTAAACACTGTGAATCGGGAGATATTCTGATTAAAAATGTCCAACTGCCAAAAACTGAGCCGGGGGATGTGCTAGTGGTTATGACAACGGGAGCATATAATTACAGTATGGCCTCCAACTACAATCGTTTACCCCGTCCAGCAGCTGTTCTAGTAGCCAATGGAGAGGCAAATTTAATTTTACAACGGGAAACCTATCAAGATATCATCCGACAAGATTGTTTACCGGAAAGACTTAAATAATTAGAAGTAATTAAGAGAGTCATCAAGGAGCGAGTCTCTTGGATGGTTATTAACCTTAGTTTATCCAGATGTCATGAGAAATTGGTGGAAGCAATGGCTGACGACAAACTTAGAATGGTCACAGTCCTTGCTGATTGGGACTCTGGATATTCTCTTGGTGGTCGGTTTGACATATATGATTCTGGTAATTATTAGTGAACGTCGAACACTATGGATGGTAAGGGGGTTTATTTTTCTAATGTTGGCTTCAGCAATAAGTGGAGCTTTAAACCTCATTTTACTCAATTTTGTTTTAGAGAAGCTAGTTATTGGTTGTGCAGTGGCCATGGCCGTATCATTACAGTTGGAATTTCGCCGGTTTCTAGAACAACTAGGAAGAGGGGAGTTTCGCCAGTTATTTCAACCTCACCGATTAACAGTAACTAAATCTGACAGCGTAATTGATGAAATTGTTGATTCTATCAAAGAACTTTCTAAAAATCGTATTGGTGCTTTATTAATTTTGGAGACTACTGAACCTATCGATGAGCGGGACTTCTCAGTACCAGGAGTAAAGTTAAATGCACAAGTGTCTAAGGAACTTCTACAGACGATTTTTCAGCCCAAAACCCTATTACACGATGGAGCAACTTTAATTCGGGGTTCACGGATTGTTTCATCAGGTATAATTTTACCACTCTCAGGACGTACGGCCTCCCGTCAGTTGGGAACAAGACACCGAGCAGCTATGGGAATCACTGAGCGAGTGGAAAATTGTATTTGTGTTGTGGTATCAGAAGAAACTGGTTCTATTTCCCTAGCGGAACGGGGAACTTTATATAGACCACTGACAATTAGGAAGCTAAAGGAGTCTCTGGAGGCTCGTTTTTCGACCACTGTGGACCGGGAAGTCGTTGCACCTGGTGTTTTCGGTTTAGTTAGTCAAATTGCTAGTCAAATTTTTAGATTTGTTTTCCGTTTATTTAGATTACCATTATCTTTTGCCAAAAAAAATCAGACTGAAAAATGACAATACAACAAACTGAACTTCTATATTTACCTCCCGATTTAAAACCAGAATTATTGCCTAAACATGTGGCCGTAATTATGGATGGCAATGGTCGATGGGCTAAAGGCCAGGGCCTTCCTCGAATTATGGGTCACAAGCAGGGTGTGGACGCTCTTAAAAACTTGCTACGCTGTTGCAAGGATTGGGGTATTCAAGCTCTAACTGCTTATGCTTTTTCCACGGAAAACTGGAATAGACCACATGAAGAGGTGGAATTTTTAATGACTCTTTTCCAAGGGGTGCTACGTCAGGAACTACGGGAAATGGTTGAAGAAAATGTGGAAATTCAGTTTGTTGGCAATTTACAAGCCTTACCTGTAGCACTACAGCGGGAAATCTCCCACTCTATGGCACAAACTCGTGGTAATCAAAGTATTAAGTTTACTGTGGCTACCAATTATGGTGGTAGACAAGAAATTGTACAAGCTTGTCAAGCTATTGCTCAAAAAGTTAAAGAGGGCCTATTAAACCCAGAGGAAATTTCTGAGGAGTTATTTGCTGGTCACTTGTACACAGCAGGAATTGCAGACCCAGATTTACTCATCCGCACCAGTGGAGAAATGCGTTTATCTAATTTCTTGCTTTGGCAAATGGCTTATGCAGAAATTTATATCACTGATACTTTATGGCCAGATTTTGACAGGAACCAATTCCATCAAGCTCTACGTGCTTATCAACAAAGAGAACGACGGTTCGGTGGAGTATAAAATCAAGGACCAGAAAAAACCGCTTGCTCTATATCTTTCCGACTTAGGGAATACCTAAAGGAACGTTGGATATCTTGACCATTTTCCCCCGCTTGGATATATCTTACTGTCAGCTGCTCAATATCTAGCCATAATTCTGCCTGCCATGTTTGCTTTTTTAACCGCCAACAATGTAGTTCTGTTTCGTCTTGTTGGCAACCCTGATGCTTTAACCACTCTTCAATTTGTGGTAAGGGATGATTGTATAGGGGGGTCTCTGGGGATAACATAGATAATTAAAAATCAATAAATCACTATAGAGCAATGGAAAAACCTGGCTCACCTCTTATAAATGCTACTAAGATTACCAGTATCAAACAACCTATTATTGTCAGAGCTAGTACAAGCAGTATAAATAGTTCTCCAGATGATAAAGGGCGATCGCTCGCCTCTAAATACATAGACTTAGAATAATCATGGGGTTTGGGAATGGAATCATTGAAATTTGTAGGTGATGGAATAACCCCAAATCTGTAATAACCAATTTTTAAATCATAACTCAAACGACGTTCAGGATTACTCAAAGTAGCATAAGCTTCGTTAATTTGCTGGAATTTAGCAGTAGCAACCTGATCGGGAAGTTCCGTAGTGTCTGGATGATAGTGTTTACTCATTTCCCGGTAAGCGCGGCGAATATCAATCACTGATGCCCAGGGGTGAAGTCCTAGCAAGGTGTAATAGTTAGGGCGATCGCTTTGTACTTCTTCTCCAGTTTGATTCACAGTTGTGGTTTACCTTAATTGCACTTGGCATTTAGAGAAGTATAACTTATTTCTTTCACTTAGTCAAGAACAAACCTATCTAAGGTTTGAGCTTTAAGCTTTCTATTTCCCGTAACTTCTCATAAAGTTGTCTCTCCTGATCACTAATATTTTTGGGGGTGATGATTTGAATTTCCACTAGTTGGTCACCACGTTTACCATCTTCCATGGGATAACCTTTATTTGCCAACCGGAATCTTTGCCCAGACCTGACTGCGGGAGGAATAGTCATTTTTACTGGACCATCTAAAGTAGGTGCTTCCACCTGGCCACCTAAAACCGCCTCACTGGGGGTTACAGGTACCTGACAAGAAATGTTAAATCCCTCCATTTTAAATAACGGATGAGGTTCAACAGTAATTTTTAAATATAAATCACCTCCACTAATTCCCTGATTGCGTAAGCGGATAGTTTGTCCTGTGAGCATAGCAGGTGGCATAGTCACTTCCAAAGATCGCCCATCTTCTAGGCGTATTCTCTCATTACCGCCTTGATAAGCCTTTTCTAAAGGCAAAGTCAATCTAGCTTCAATATCTTTAGGGGGAGTACGATTATTAACAGTATAAGCGACCTTGGTACGAGGATTACCAAAAGGGTCTTGAGTAGTTGTATTAGGGCTTTTCTTAGCCTCCTTACGACTGCTAACACCTATAACCTGATTAATAAAACTTTCAAAATCTGGGAAATCAGCTGGATTGACACCCTGGTTACTAGATTCACTAGGGCGGTTAGTACCCCAGCTCTTAGACTTTGCAGCTGTTTTAGCACCTGTAAAACCTCTTTGTTGCCAGTAGCGACTAAACTGGTCATATTGAGATCTGCGAGCGGAATCGGAAAGTATTTCATAGGCCTCCCCAATCATCTTAAACTTTTCCTCAGACTCCTTGTTACCGGGGTTGAGATCGGGGTGATACTGTCTAGCCAATCGACGATAAACCTTTTTAATTTCTTCATTGGAAGCATCCTTGGTGACTCCCAAAATTTCGTAATAATCACGGAAATTCTGCAAATTTTGCATAATTAGTTATCAGTGCTGGGGTAGGGAAACAGATATTTTGATTTTGGTTAGGGAATTTATAGCCAATCATCATCCTCGTCATCCCAATTATCCTGGTAACCGGGACGGGTGCGACGGGACTCGTTATTATAGGATGGGGAGGAGCGGTTGTTTTGACCATAGTTCTGATCCCTAGTATTATCCCTACCATAGTCTCTGTTATAGGAACGGGATTCTCGATAGGGTTCTCTGGGATATTCTGGCTGTTTTTCTTTTTCACCCATGAAAATCTCCCGAATGGCGCCAAACAAGTCCTCATCTTCATCCTCAGCATAATACTCCCGCACTTCACGATTTAGCTCGTACAGAGCATCTTGTAGGTCTGAGTAAGCCTGGTCAATACCCCGGTCATCATTTTCTTTGAGACTTTCCCGCAGTTCACGACAAATATTATCAATACGCTGACGACGGTTGCGGGCAAACTGCATACCCATTTCCAAAGCCACTTCTCTTAACTGTCGTTCTGCTTGTAAGATGAGAGCCTCAGACCGAGTGCGTTTTTCCACTCTTTCTCTTCGCTCACGATCAACATCAGCAAACTTCTGAGCATCCTGAATCATTCTGTTAATTTCGGATTCACTTAAAGTAGAAGCACCTTGAATAGTAATACTTTGTTCCCTACCAGTGGTGCGGTCTAAAGCCATGACCTGCAAAATACCATTAGCATCTATATCGAAAGATACTTGAATTTGAGGTATACCTCGAGGAGCGGGAGGAATGCCATATAACTTAAACCTTCCCAGGGATTTATTATCCGATGCCATTTCCCTTTCACCCTGAACTACATGAATTTCCACACTGTTTTGATTATTTTCTGATGTGGAAAAAATATCGGAGCGCCTAACGGGAATAGTAGTATTACGGGGAATCAGTTTTTTCATCAAACCGCCAATAGTTTCCAAACCTAGGGAAAGAGGAGTAACATCCAAAAGTAGAACGTCTTTCATTTCCCCAGCTAGAATCCCTGCTTGAATGGCCGCACCTACAGCTACTACCTCATCCGGATTAACATTCTCACTAGGTTCAATGCCAATTAAATCTCGCACTAGCTGCTTCACCATTGGCATTCGGGTAGATCCCCCAACTAATACCACTTCTTCTATATCCACAGGTGAAATTCCGGCATCTTTAAGTGCCCGTTTAACTGGATTACGAATCCTGGTGAGTAAATCACTACATAAACCTTCAAATTGGGAGCGAGTCAGTCTAGTTTCCAGATGTTTTGGACCATCCTCTGTTGCAGTAATAAAAGGCAGATTAATATCCGTAACACTCACATTAGAAAGTTCAATTTTTGCCTTTTCCGCTGCTTCCATTAAACGTTGTAAAGCTTGTCTATCCTTTCTTAAATCTACCTCTTCTGTAGCTAAAAACTGTTCCGCCAACCAGTCTACTATTTTTTTGTCAAAATCATTACCACCTAACTGAGTATCACCACTAGTGGATTTAACCTCGAAAACACCATCACCCACGTCTAGGATAGAGACATCAAAAGTGCCACCCCCCAAATCAAAAACGAGTATGGTTTCCAAATCACCTCGTTCTAATCCGTATGCTAGGGAAGCAGCAGTAGGTTCATTGAGGATACGCAGCACCTCTAACCCAGCAATTCTACCAGCATCGCGGGTGGCTTGCCGTTGAGAATCATTAAAATAGGCAGGTACGGTGATTACCGCCCCAGTGACGGGTTGACCCAAATAGCGACTGGCATCAGTGGCCAATTTCTTCAACACCATTGCCGAAATTTCTTCCGGGGCAAAGTCCTTATTTAATCTGGGACAGGCAACCTTAATATTGCCCATTTCATCCTTACGAATGGTGTAGGGTACACGTTTAGAATCGGGATTCAGTTCTCCATATCTACGTCCAATAAATCGTTTAACAGCAAAAAACGTATTTTGGGGGTTGAGAACTGTTTGCCTTCTGGCCATTTGTCCTACAACTCTTTCACCTTCTTTGCTGAAACCTACAACTGAGGGAGTAGTTCGCATACCTTCAGCATTAGCAATCACCACCGGCTTGCCACCCTCCATCACGGCGACTACTGAGTTGGTTGTACCCAAGTCGATGCCGACTACCTTGCCCATAGGTTTTTTTTCTCCTGTTTTCTGTTCAACTAGATTTATATGATATTATTCTATTATGCTTTCCCATTGTCCCCCGGTTGCTCGGCATCAATTGCCTAGGTCAACTAATGCCAAACACCGAACCCATACTAGATTTGATGGAGTTTCCCGCATCTTTTAGGGTTTTGGTAATTGGGTGTTTAGACTGGAGAAACACCTTGGCGCAATTACGTCCAGGCATTCCCGAAATGGATCCACCAGGATGGGTTCCCGCACCTGTTAAAAATAAATTGTTAATAGGCGTTTTGTAATTGGCCAATTCCGGTAGGGGTCTAAAGAATACCATCTGGTCTAAGGTCATGTCAATATGGTAATAATTGCCTTTATAAGCTCCTAGTCTTTCCCCTAATTCTGCTGGACTTTCTACCCTTCTGGCAATGGTAGCGGTTTTTACATTAGGAGCATAAGTAGCCAACTTTTCCACCACTTTATCTGCTACCTGATTTTTTAACTCATCAGTCCAACCTGTTCCGTTTAAACCCTTACCCTGGGCGCTGGCAATTTGATAGGGGGCAAAAAATTCAATCCACACTGTGTGTTTTCCCGCTGGGGCTAAACTGGGGTCTAAAAAGCTAGGCACTACCACGTACATGGATGGGTTGCTGTCGGGAATTTCTCCTAAAGTGCATTTACTATGAGCTTGTTCCACATGGTGCATGGAGTCAGCAATTAGAATAGACCCAGCCAAATATTCATCTTTATGTTCGTGGTAGGGGAAACGCAAAGGCTCATCTAAGGCTAAATCTATCTTTAAAATAGTTTCATTATTGTTGACGATCCGTCTTGCCAATCTTTCTCGCAGTTGGGGATCTCCATCGTCTACTTCCGTGGGATCGACTAGTTGTAAAAACAATCGTTGAGCATCAATGTTAGAAATTACTCCATACTTAGCACGATATTCCCTACCACCAGCTACACGTACCCCTACGGCTTCACCATTATCAATTAGGACTTTTTCTACCAACTGGTCAGTGAGGATTTTACCTTGCTTGGCAGTAACTAAATTTACTAGCGCCTTGATTAAAGCACCCGTACCTCCCCGGGGTCTACTCATTCCTGGGTGGTGACGCATGGACATCATCATTACGCCTATGGCTAGGTTTTTTTGTGATGGTGGTGCTCCCAGTTCTGATGCTAATCTTGAGAGAGGAGCTTTTAAAAACTCTTCATCAAACCATTCGTTTAAAATATCTTCTGCACTTGTAAGCATGGTGCGAATAAAATCTAAACTTTTTTGAGTAGAGCCAACAACCGAAAATAAATCTTGGAATTTTTCCAGATTATAGTTACCAAAAATTTCTATGATTGATTTTGGTGGAGCATTGAAAATGGGGATCATGGCATTGATTACTCGTTGCCAATATTGAGTAAATTCTGCGTATTTTTTAGCGTCCTTTGGGTTGTACCTGGCGATTTCTGCACAGGTTTTTTCTACGGATTTATGAGCTAGGAAGTACTTACCATCTGGGTGGGGACAGAAAACCACTGGATCGCATTCTAGATATTCCAAACCATATTTTTCCAGCTCTAATTCTTCTACCACTGGACCTAGGTGAATAAACTCATGGTCAATGGCACAAAGGTTAAATTTAAACCCTGGTGCTTGGTCTGGAATACATTCCTCCGTGGTAGCTGCACCACCGGGAACGGAACGCTTTTCTAGTAGTAGAACACTATAACCAGCTTTAAGTAGGTAAGCTGCACACACTAAACCATTGTGTCCAGCACCAATAATTATTACATCATATTCATCTTTATGGTTCATGTAGCCTTAATATACTATAATATATACTGCTTGTAGTTTACTGTAAGTATTATAACCCAAGTATCATAACTCAAAAATAGAGTTTTTGGGGAGGGGAGTTGACAAAAAAACTTCCCCCTCCTAGCTTATATCACAAGATTTACCAAATTTACCATTTGTGTCTTATCCAATCATAGATCTCTAAGTATTTTTCCCCGGGAAGATTCCAGGAGTAGTCATACTGCATACCCTGAATGGCTAACTTTTCAAACTCCTTTGGTTGGTCCTTCCATAGGTCAATAGCTCTACCCATGGCTGACTCTAGGCCTTGCTCGTCTTGACTATAAAACACGTAACCATTACGCCTTTCTGGGGGTAGGGTTTCTTCGTGATCTCTGTCAAAAACTGTGTTTACTAATCCACCCACACCTCTAACTATGGGAACTGTGCCATATTTTAACCCAATCATCTGAGTTAATCCACAGGGTTCATAATTACTGGGGACAACTATCATATCCGATCCTGCATAAATTAGATGGGATAGTTCTTCGTTAAATCCTAGTTCTAAATGAACATCTGGGTTACTATTTAAAAATTGTTTTTCATGTTGAAAATGAGCGTTGATTGCTGGTTCGGTGGCTGAACCTAAAAGTACAAATTGCGCTCCTTGATTTAGGGCATAATAAATGGCATGGTGGACAAGATGTACACCTTTTTGATTATCCAAGCGACCAATATAGGCGATGATGGGTTTGCTATCATCATCCTGTAACATCAGTCGTTCTCGTAAGGCTTTTTTGTTATAGGCTTTTTGCTCAAAATCATCCCAGCTGTAACTATGGGGAATATAACGGTCAATTTCCCCATTCCAAAAGTCATAATCAATGCCGTTTAGAACTCCACTAAATTTGTCTTTTTGCAAATATAATGTGTGTCCTAATCCGCAACCTACTTCTGTGGTTTGTGCTTCTACAGCATGATTTGGTGAAACTGTGGTGATGGCATTGGCATAGTTGATCCCCGCCTTCATAAAGTTGATGGCAAAGGGGTTAAAGTTGTCTCTTAATTTGTCGTACTGAAAGTAATATTCCGGTCGGTTTAAGTTGGTTGCTTCCAGGGTTTCTACACCCCCCATTCCCTGATGTTTGAAGTTGTGAATGGTGTAGCACACTCTTTGATATTCCATGCCATGGTATTTATAAATTTCATACAACATGACAGGAATTAGTCCGGTTTGCCAGTCGTGACAATGAATTATGTCTGGTCTTTTATTACTCTGTAATAAAAACTCCAGGGCGGCTTTGCTGAAAAAGGCAAATCGCATATTGTCATCATTACATCCGTAGTAACAACCCCTATTAAAGAAGTTGTCTTGGCTATGGGGTTGAATGAAGAAACACACTCTACCATGTACCCAACCACAATATACTGAGCAGTGAATTGCTGCACCAAACCAGGGTACCCACAAGTTTAAATAAGCATCGTGTAATCCCCATACATGGTCATAGCGCATACAGTCGTACATGGGTAGTATTAGTTCAACTGTATTTCCCCTTCCTTCCAATTCCCTGCTAAGTCCGTAGACAACATCCCCTAACCCCCCAGCTTTAATTACTGGAGCGCATTCTGAGGCAATTTGTACTATGTACATTCCTAGCCCTCACTTCACAAAACTTTATTTTTATTTAACTTCATTTAATATATAGTAATTATTACTCATTTGTTTCTTTATTTTTATTGATTGAAACCGTGACTCGAGACTTGTTGGGGGAGCACCATCCCCCCGGGACTAATCCATTAATATTGTTTTAGAAGCAATTCTGGTTTTTTTCCGCTCTGCATCTGATAGTTCTTCTCCATTTTGCAGACGGGTCGCAGAACTCTGTAATACGGTTGCACCACGACTGTCACCAATTTGTAATGCTGTCTTGGCAGCTGTTTGTAACATGGTTATTGCTCCTGTGCGATCGCCTGATTCTAGTTTTGTTTCTGCGACTTGGGTTTGGCGATATTTGGCTAATGCTAAGACTGAGTTTAACACGTCTGGATTATTAGCTGGCTGGTAAGTTTTGGTAATATTAGCATAGACTGGAATAAGAGGTGAAAGGATAGCTTCTTTATTCACAGCAGGATTATCGTAACGAACTTGAATATGTCCAATTATTTGCTCACCTTCTGGCAAGCTACCTAAATAAATATTTGCTAACACTCTCCGTGTTCCGTCTTTCATTAAATCTCCCAACCGGAAGACAAAGGTGCCATTGAGTTCCGTGCTGATAGGTAATTCAATGGTTTCTGGAGCAACCTGGGCCACCGGTTTGAGGTCAGCTAATCGCACACCGGGAACCAGGGATAATAACAAATGGGCGTTAGTCAATCCCACGGATTGAATGCGTTTAAATATCCGGTTAAACTGCTCTATAGCGTTTTGCGGAGTTTCTATGTAAGCTAGAGTACCTCCGCCAGCATCGGCGATTTTTTCTAGCAGATCCTGATTCCATTCATCACCAAAGCCAAAGCTGTTAATGGTGAGATTGAGTTTGGCAGCTTTTTGTGCTAGTTCCAAACAGCGTTGATTGTCATTTGGTCCTATTTGTAACCGCCAAATTTTGAACCCATTGTCACCATACCCATCTGTGAGCAGAAAGGCGTGAGAACAAGCACCTTTACTTCCTTTGAGTAGTTCGGTAATTCCCAGGGAAAGTCCCTCACCAATTATGGTTCCTCCCCCAGCTTTTAGTTTGTTGTGTAGCTGAGATTTAATGGTTTTTGGGTCTTTAATTATCTGATTGGGAATAATTACTTCCCCACTCCCAGCAAAAGCCACAATGGCAATTCTATCCCCAGACTGGAGTTGGTCTATTAACTGCTCTACTGCATTAATTACCATGCTCATGGATTCACCATGCATAGACCCGCTTTTATCTAAAATCAGACACAAATTCAAGGGTAAACTGGTGTCTAGTTCATCAGCAATGGCTGAAATGGAAACTTCTAGTTGACGCTGACTATTGTCTTGGGAGGCGTCTATGTTAGTGTTGTTCAGTGCAGACAGTAGTTGAATTTTCATTGAAGGTTTATGTAGGGGTAGGATCCTGTAATACAGTTTTTGAGACAATTTTGGTTTTCTTGCGATCGCTTGCTGATAAATCCTCTCCAGCTTGTAAACGAGTTGCAGAATTTTGTAGTACGGTCCCTGCATTAGCATCACCCATTTGCAAAGCTGTTTTTGCGGCCGCTTGTAACATAGTTGCTGCTCCCAAACGGTCTCCCTGCTGCAATCTATCTTCTGCTAACTGGGTTTGACGATACTTAGCTAAAGCCAGAATGTAATTTTGCACTTTTGGACTAATATTTTCTTGGTAGGTGCGTTCCACGTTCACATATAGTGGTAGATTTGGGGAATATAATCCGGTTTTGTCTACAGAAGGATCATCGTAACGTACTTGTACATTAGCGATCGCCTGTTGACCTTCGGGCAATTGTTCCAGATAAATATTAGTTAATATCACCCGTTCCACATCTTTCATTAAATCCCCTAATTTAACCCCAAACCGTCCATCTGGTTCCATTTGCACTGGTAATTCAATCGTATCTGGAGCCACCTGAGCAAAGGGTTTAAATTCAGCCAAACGCACATTTGGTGCTAGTGAAAGTAACAAATAAGCATTAGTCAACCCTACAGTTTGCATTCGCGTCAACAAGCTATCAAACTTGTCCATTGCCTGATCTGGGTGTTCAATATGAGATAAACTTCCCAGTCCAGCGTCAGAAATTTTCTCTAAAATATGTTGATTCCAATTATTGCCAAATCCCAAGGTGTTAACGGTCAAATTATAGTCAGCAGCTAACTGGGCAAATTTTAAACAGCGATTATTGTCACCATGTTCATTTTCGCCATCTGTGAGTAAAAAGGCCTGGGAAATAGTATCCTTTCTTCCCTTAGCCAACTCCTCGATTCCCAATCGCAATCCCTCATCAATAGATGTTCCCCCATTTGCTGACAGACGATTGATTTGTTGTTTAATGTGATCTCTATCTACAACATTTTGATTAGATAGTAATACTTCCGCTCGGTGATTAAACACTACAATGCTTAGTCTATCCTGATCCCTAAGTTTATCAACTAGCAACCAAGCAGCGCGTTTGACATTTTCCACAGGTTGGCCCTTCATGGAACCACTGTGGTCTAAAATCAAACATAGGTTTAAAGGAACTCTTGAATCTATAGTTTCTCCAATAGCGGAAACAGAGGTGGCCATCAGGCGTTGACTACCAGATTTACTAGCATCCACATTAGTATTATTGACACCGGGCTGCAAATTGACCTTCATAAACCATTATCCTAAACAGATTATAATAAATAATTTCACACTCAAGTAGATGTAATACGGAAAAGTGTGGGAGAAAGGCTCCAATCAAACTCCGCTGCACAAGATAATTCTAACCTCGACTGAGCCGATCCACCATTAACTAAATCTTGGAACTAATCTTGGTCGGTAAATAATTCACTAATCTGAGGATCGCGCTAGGATGTAATACATACAGTTAAGAATATAGACTCAGGCAATTTAGTTCATGGAAACTTCTCCCATCAAAGCTGTCCAAACCTCCTACTACAGCGACAACTGGTACCGTACACCACCACCAGACCTGGCCTCCCTATTGCTAAAGGAAAGAATAGTTTATCTGGGCACACCCTTGGTTTCTCCAGATGAATATAAACGCCAAATGGGGGTTGATGTCACCAAGTTGATTATTGCCCAACTACTGTATCTCAAATTTGACAACCCAGACAAACCCATCTTTTTCTACATCAACTCTACAGGTACATCTTGGTACACTGGAGATGCTATTGGCTATGAAACGGAAGCCTTTGCCATTTGTGATACCATAGACTACATTAAGACTCCTGTACATACTATCTGTATTGGTCAGGCCATAGGTACAGCAGCACTTATTCTCTCCTGTGGGACTAAAGGGTTTCGTGCCAGTTTGCCCCATGCTACAATAGTTCTCAATCAACCTCGTAGCGGTACAAGAGGTCAGGCTACGGATATTCAAATTTATGCCAAGGAAGTCCTGGCCAACAAAGCAGCAATTCTAGACATTTTCTCCAAAAACACGGGACAGCAACCGGAAAAAATCTCTAAGGATATGGAAAGAATGTTCTATTTGACTCCACAAGCTGCCAAAGAATACGGTTTAATAGACCGTGTTTTAGAAAGTATGAAGGATTTGCCTAAACCCCTGCCCATCCCTGTTTAGCACGAAAATAACCCCAATTGCTGCCCACATCTCTAGTCGTTTTTTCTTACCCGTATGTCCGTTAATGCCGCCCTCCGAGTCCCCTATAACATTCCCGGTAGTAATTCCTGGCAATGGGTAAATATATACACCCGTATGGCTCAGGAACGAATTTTGTTTTTGAATCAGCCACTCACCACCGATCTGGCCAATTCTCTCATTTCTTCCCTGCTGTATCTTGACTCAGAGGACTCAAGCAAACCTGTCTACCTCTACATCAACTCTTTTGGTGATCCTGTTATGGCTGGTATGATTAGTGAGATGGCGGGAATGGAGTCCACTAATGCTTGTTTGGCAATTTATGATACTATCCAACACGTTAAATCAGAAATTGTTACCATTTGCTTAGGACAAGCTGTATCCATGGCTGCTTTGTTGCTTTCCTCTGGTGCCAAGGGCAAACGGGTGAGTCTACCCCATTGCAGTATTGCTTTGGCACAGTTCCGCAGCGCTACCCGGGGTCAAGCTACGGATATTCAAGTGAATGCACAGGAGGTTCTACGCAAAAAATCCCTGATTCTAGATATTTTTTCCCATAATACTGGACAGTCTCGCGAAAAAATCGCTCAGGATAGTGAGCGTATTTTTTACATGACCCCTCCAGAAGCTAGGGAATATGGGTTAATTGATCATGTCTTAGAAAATACTAAGCAGCTATAACCCACAGATAAAGTACATCTAAACCCTAATTATTCTATTAAACCGTCATGCCCATTGGTATTCCCAAGGTTCCCTATCGTCTTCCTGGTAGTAATTACGAGCAATGGATTGATCTAGAGGATCGTCTATTTCGGGAGCGAATTATTTTCCTCACTGAAGAGGTGGATGATGGTATAGCTAATGCCATTGTTGCCTATCTACTTTACTTAGATTCCGATGATCAGACTAAGCCGATTTACCTGTATATCAATTCCCCTGGTGGATCTGTAACTGCAGGAATGGCAATTTATGATACTATACAGTACATTAAATCGGAAGTCGTTACAATTTGTGTTGGTTTAGCTGCTTCCATGGGATCATTCCTCCTAGCTGCTGGAGCGAAGGGTAAACGTTTAGCTCTACCCCATTCCCGAATTATGATTCACCAACCTTCCGGTGGTACTCGTGGCCAAGCTTCTGACATTGAAATCGAAGCTAGGGAAATTCTACGTATCCGTCATCAGCTCAACCAAATTTATGCTGACAATACTGGTCAAGTCCTATCTAAAATTGAAAAGGATATGGATAGGGATTTCTTTATGTCAGCCCAAGAAGCCAAAGAATATGGTTTAATTGACCGTGTGATTGAATAGACCACTTGGGGAATGGGGACTTTATACGTGGTAATGATTAGGAAGCAGGTGGTTTTTAAGCCTTATTGACCAGTGAAACAGTTATGTATTATGGTTGGGAAGTTAACAAACTAGGAGCAACATATGCAGTTACAAGATTTAGCAAGTTTCTTTGCAGTTCTGACAATTTTAGAACCAGATAGCAAGATCTGCCAGTTCACGGCAAAATTAGCAACCGCTGGTTCAGCAACTGAAGGAGAAACTGATACTGCGGTTCTTAAAGAGATTAAAAAGCATTTGCCTGAACTACAAAAAGAACTAGACGCAATTAAAGATAATAAGTTAGCACTTAAAGAAAAAGTAATAACAAAGATCCTAGCGCCTGACACGTAAAAAGTCTGGAAGGTTGGTAGCCCCTAGCTTTCAAGCGGGGGCGGAAAGTTGAATAAGCCAACCAACCTATAAGCTTCCAAAAGTGTGGCAACCCAAGAAGCCAAGGAATATGGTTTAATTGACCGTATGAGCGAATAAACCACTTGGGGAATGAGGACTTTACAACACTCGGGGTGAATTTGCTGTGTTAAACTACGATGTGATTGTCTGTGGAGCAGGTCCAGCCGGTACAACGGCAGCATGGATGGCAGCTAAAACAGGACTTAAAGTAGCGCTAATTGAAAAGTACCCTCTACCACGTCACAAGACATGCGGTGGAGGAATGCCTGCTGTATTAGGGAATCTATTACCTGATTTAGTCCCGGAAGCAGTAGTGGCTTGTCAAGTCAACTATATGCGGCACACATGGAAGTTTGACCATCCAATTTTAGGTGCAATTAACCCACCGGGGAGCGAACCAGAATTCAAGTTGTGGATGGTGCAGCGTTCAGTATTTGATAATGCCTTAGCGCGACAAGCAGCACAAGCAGGAGCGGATTTACGGGATGGACTAGCAGTTAAGTCTTTAGAAATTGACTCCCATGGTGTCATTGTTCGTGCCCGATCTTTTAAGAGTGATAGTGGAATAGGAGGGGGGGAATTTGTAGCTTATGCTCCTTATGTGATTGGAGCAGACGGAGCTAATGGGATCACAGCCAAAATAGCTAACTTGAGACGAGAGAGGACCATGGCCCTGGCCATGGAGGTGGAATACCCTTATAATTGGACGCAGGATCACCCCAAGGATCTACGTCCAGATGTGATCCACTTGGAATACGGTGCTGTTCCTAATGGCTATGGGTGGATCTTCCCGAAAGAAGACCATTTGAATGTGGGGGCGGGACTGTTTCGACCCGATCGCCGTGACTGTCGTAGTGACCACAGCATTCGTGACCAGCTCCAGCAGGCTATCTGTCAGTATCTAGACTTTATGGATATCTCTTACAACCCAGAATTAATCCGTTTTCATGGTCATCCTTTACCCATATGGGATGGTAGGGAAAAATGCCACACTCCTGATGGCAAAATTCTTTTAGCTGGGGATGCTGCGGGACTAATTAATCCCTTTTTTGGGGACGGAATTTTACATGCGGTTAAAAGTGGAATGCTTGCAGCTGAGTGCGTTGCTACAAACACCACTTCTAGTTATACCCAGCGAATTCACCATGAGTTTGCTGCTAATTTTGACGCGGCACTGCAAATGGCGCGATTTTACTATCAATGGCCTCACTTTTGCTACCAGCAAATAGTTACTCGCCCCACCGCCACCCATATTGCCGCTCGTTTGCTCTATGGAGAAACTCCTTTCCATCAAATTGCGGAGCGAATGATAGGCAAAATGCGCAGTTTGATGTTTTAGTACAATAGTAGAACTATTTAGGATTTGTTTATATTATATTATGAGTATTCCCCGTACCTTCCGGTCGGGGAGTGCTTCAAACCGCTGCTACTTCAAGCGAGTTCTTTGCTGACGACGTTGCTTGTGTCTAGCTATTGCTTTTCGCTTTTCTTTTTCTAATGGGGTTTCAAAATGACGGTTTTTGCGCATGTCCTGGAAAATTCCCGCTTTGGAAACTTCCCGCTTAAACCTACGCAAAGCTGACTCAATTCCTTCATTTTCCCCTAAAACTACTTGTGTCATTATTGTTGCTCCTTTTTAGTTAATACTTACAAACTAGACAGTAAAAATGCCGAAGGCAAGTTCTAACAGGTACTGAACTGAGTCCATAACCTTTACAACCCCATATTTAAAAATCTTTCCTTACAGGATTAATCAGGATTAATAACGACGGTCGCGACCACCACCGCCAGAACGTCCTCCTCCCCAAGTACCCTGGGAAGATCTTTCTTCACGGGGTCTAGCCTTGTTTACTTTTAGTTGTCTACCCATCCATTCTGCACCATTTAAAGCATCAATTGCTGCGTTCTCTTCAGCTTCACTGGACATATCTACAAAACCAAACCCCCGTGGACGACCTGTTTCCTTATCAGTAGGTAGCTGCACTTTGCTCACGTTGCCATATTTAGAGAAAGCACTTTTCAGATCTTCTAATGTCACATCATAGGACAGGTTTCCAACATAAATCGACATAAAGTAATGGTCTCCCAAACCGACAGTGTAGAGAGTTAGATTCGGAGAGACGCATTAAAGTAATTTTAAAACGAATTACTCAACCGAAAATAATTCTTTTATCCGTAAGTATAGCATAGTTTTTGGCGATGAACTTAAAAATGAGTAACATTTTCTCAAAAAGTTTTGCTTTAGTGCTATGTTGCAAATTCAGTTAATATTTCTTTGGCTTTCTGGGATAGTATTTCATGTTCCGGAAAGTTACTAGCCAGTAAACAACCCCATTGGTTCACATCACCGGTGTTATATTCTAAGGGACTGCCATCTAAATGAGTAAATTTACCTCCTGCTTCCGTTAAAATTAGTTCGGGAGCAGCTATATCCCAGTCCTTGGGGGCGGACTTACCGGAGAGGGAAATGTAAACGTCTGCTTGTGCTTCAACAATAGCGGTCACTTTGCAACCCACACTACCAATAGCTTTTTGTTGTTTACAAGGAAGATTTGCCAGTAAATATTCTAACCTCTCATTTCTGTGAGAACGGGTGACTACCAGAATTAAATCTTCTATTGTTTTGTTGTTAGTTACTTTTAGTTGCTGGCAGCCATTGGCTGTTTCCATAAAAGTACCACCACCTTTGGTAGCATAATAGATTTTTTCTGCTTCTGGTATAGCTACAACTGCTAAAATTGGTCTGTTGTTTTGTACTAAAGCAATATGTAGGGCATATTCTCCGGTTTTACCAATAAAATCCTTTGTCCCATCTAGGGGGTCTATAATCCAAACCAATTCTGCAGGGTGTTGACCCGGTTGACTTTTATAAGTTTCTTCACAGATATAACCAAATTTTTCTTGACCAAAAGCTGCTTGCAACCGTGAGAGTATGTACTCACTAACTGCCAGATCTGCTATGGTTACAGGAGCATCCTGTTCATATTTAATATCTAGGTTTCCATCCCCCACGGTTCCCCGATAATAGGACCTGAGTAGGTTGGCTGCTCCCCAGCTGACTCCACGAGTGATTTTTAGTATGTGTTGTAAATCGATCACGGTTTTTGCTCCTCCATCCACCGCCGTGTGCCAAATAGTTCACAGGATTTAGCTGCAATTTGACTGGCTAATGCCAAGGCCATGGTAAAACTAGATTGTAGAATGTAATGGCAAAAAGCACCATGGAAAATATCTCCAGCGCCCAAGGTGTCAACAGTTTTGATTTGAGGTACATGGATAGAACCTGTTTGACCAATGCTATAATACTCTATAGGTTTTTCTCCTTGGGTGATTGCTATATGGGGAATGTTAAATCCCATGAGATAGGTAAAAATATCTTGACGGGTTTCACATGGAGGAGGTTGAAAGTTGGCTGAACAAATGGCATAGTCGATATAGGGCAAAATTTCTTCCAGTCCTTCTTTCCAGCTACCTCCATCCATGACAATGGGAATGTTCTGATTTTTGGCCTTCATGACGAGGGTTTTACTGGCAACCATTTGATGTCCATCAATTAAAATTAGATCTATACCCTCTAATATGTTGCTGGGAATTGAGCTGATCTCCCCAGGACTTTTGACCGCATTCAGGGAAATTACTGCCCGCTCCCCTGTTTGTTGGGTAACAATAATTGAGGATACGGGAGGCGGTGTGTTTTTATGAGGATCTAAGTCGATTGTTTTAACTTCATAGTTGGCTAAGTCTGTGCTAATTAATTTTGTCAGATGATGGGAACCTAAAACACCTAAAATTGTAGAGTTATTATCTAGATAACTAAATGTAACGGAAGCGTTGGTTGCAGGCCCACCAGCTGCTACAGTATAGTCCATGGCAACTAATTTTTGATTATTCTTAGGTGGTGATTCGGCTAGATAAATTAGGTCCAGGGTGATTAAACCAATAAATAAAGCGGATTTTTTCATCGGAAGTCATAGGTTGTAAACCTGTTGATGGATAAATATGAAATTTGGGTAAGCATTCTCAATGAAATTTATGCAAGCTGAACCGAAACCAGGAACATTATATATCGTTGGTACTCCCATTGGAAATTTGGAGGATATGACCTTTCGGGCGGTACGAATTTTACAAGCTGTGGACATAATCGCAGCGGAAGATACTAGACATACAGGCAAATTATTACAGCATTTTCAAGTTCACACCCCCCAAATCAGTTATCACGAACATAATCGCACTGGCCGCATTCCCGAAATTTTGACCTACCTACATTATGGTAAGGCGATCGCCTTGGTCAGTGATGCGGGAATGCCAGGAATTTCTGACCCGGGTCATGAGTTAATTACAGCTTGTGTAGCTGCAGGAATTGATGTTGTTCCCATTCCCGGTGCTACGGCGGCTATTACGGCTTTAAGTGTTTCTGGATTGGCAACAAGTAAGTTTGTTTTTGACGGATTTTTACCAGCTAAGCGTCAGCATAGGCGAGAATATTTGGCAACCTTATTAACGGAAACTAGAACTTTGTTGTTTTATGAATCACCCCATCGGTTAAGGGAGACACTGGAGGATTTGGGAGAGATTCTAGGTGGAAGTAGAACCATGGTGATGGCTAGGGAATTAACTAAATTATATGAGGAAATTTGGCGAGGAGACATAAAAGAGGCGATCGCCTATTACCGGGAAAAGGATCCCCAGGGGGAATATACTTTAGTAGTGGGGGGAGCATCACCAAGTCAACCTGAAATTACAGAAGCTCAACTGAGGGCTGAACTTTTAGAAATAATCAAACAGGGAGTGTCTCGCTCCCAGGCCAGCAGACAGTTGGCTCAAGAAACTTCTATTTCTCGCCGTTATTTGTACCAGTTAGCACTTTCTATTGACCAAGAGGGTGTTTGAAACCAGTTTGCAACCAGCTCGCTAGGTTTGGGGGTAATATGACTATGGATATTATTGATAAATTGAGGACAGAGCAAGAATGACCCAAGTGGTTCTAGGAGAAAACGAAGGAATAGATTCAGCCCTACGTCGGTTCAAACGCCAGGTTTCTAAAGCTGGTATTTTAGCTGACGTTAAGTATCATCGTCACTTTGAGACCCCCCTGGAAAAGCGCAAACGGAAAGCTGTGGCCGCCAGACGGAAACGCCGTTTTAAATAAGTTTATTATATAGCCCACCTGCGATGCACCCTCAGTGGATGCCGCAGGTTAGCTTGTTGTGTAATACACAAATTTAAAAGCGCCACCATTTTGTTTGTAAGTAACTTAAAACACCAATTGCGATCGCCCCCAAAAATAATAGTCCAATGACACCACCGGGTAGAAAAGTAATAATTCGTAAACCCCTAAGTATGAACAGGGCTATTCCCATACCTATAAGGATACCCACAAACTGAGTTAACTGACGATTGAAAGAAGATTGTTTCACTTAACTATATCCTGAAACTGATTCTGCTCAAATCATATCCAGAAAATCCACTCAGCAGACTGTAATTAATTGGAGAAGTATTTAACAACTATTGTAGCTAGGCGGAAGTATATGTTTTTGAGTCAAGACAAACATAAATCACTCATAGATGGGAAAATACTAGTACAAACTCGTTCCCATAATGGTTGGGGTGGTGCAGTGACTGCTTCTATGTATTTACCCTTAGTGCGTTCTTATGTGTGGGATAAAATAACAGAATATCCACGTTGGGTACAGTATTTTCCCGATTTGACAAAAAGCGAACTTATCTTTCAGGGAGATGTCAAGTTTTTGTACCAGCGCGCCCGAAAAGCATTTTTATTTTTTACAGCTGAAGTAGAGATTTATCTAAGTGTAGTAGAAGTTTTGGGAAAGCAAATACAGTTTAAGATGGAGAGAGGAACATTTGAAGATTTTCATGCCAACCTACAATTTCAGGATATGGGGAATGGTACCTTACTAATATATACGGTAGAAGCAACACCAAATATTCCTATTCCCTCCATGCTAATTGAACAGGGAATGTCCTGGGGATTACCGGATAACCTGCGCAAAATGCGACAATTTTTGTGTAGTTGAGTGTGACAATTAACCAGGAACTACCAGAGGTGAACCACGGAAAACTAAACGTTCGTTTTGGACATCGACAAAAATTGTATCCCCCTCATCAAATTCACCCCGCAAGATGGCCTTAGCGATTTTAGTTTCTAACTCTCGCTGCAGGGCGCGTTTAAGTGGTCTAGCACCAAATACGGGGTCATATCCAACTTCTGCTAAAAAGTCAAGAGCGGATCCAGAAAGTTCTAGAGACATTTTCCTGTCAGTTAATCTTTGTGTGAGTCTTTCTACCTGTAGTTGTACAATTTTCCGTAACTCCGACTTTTGCAAACTGTGGAAAATAATAATTTCATCAATACGATTGAGAAATTCAGGACGAAAACTATTTCTCATGGTTTCCATGACTCGATGGCGCATTTCATCGTAGCGGGAATCATCTCCAGCAACATCAAGAATATATTGGGAACCGATGTTACTAGTCATGATAATAATGGTATTTTTAAAATCCACGGTTCGACCTTGGGAGTCAGTCACCCGACCATCGTCTAGGATTTGCAGAAAAATATTAAATACATCTGGGTGAGCTTTTTCAATCTCATCAAATAAAATTACCGCATAGGGACGACGACGAATAGTTTCTGTCAGTTGTCCACCTTCTTCATAACCAACATAACCGGGAGGCGCACCAATTAACCTAGAAACTGTATGCTTCTCCATATATTCTGACATGTCAATTCTCACCATGGATTCTTCTGTGTCAAACATATAAGCAGCTAGGGCCTTGGCTAATTCTGTTTTACCCACACCCGTGGGTCCTAGGAAAATAAAACTGGCAATGGGACGATTGGGATCTGCAAGTCCTGCACGGGAACGTTGAATCGCATCCGCTACGGCAGTTACAGCTTCAGCTTGTCCAACTACGCGCTGATGCAGTTCCTCTTCTAAATGCAATAATTTTTCTTTTTCTGATTCGACTAATTTGCTAATAGGAATACCAGTCCACTTAGAAATGACTTCTGCAATATCCCCGGGAGTCACTTCTTCTCGTAATAAAGATTTACCGGTTCTTTGGGTATTAGCCAGTTCGGTTTCGGTATTTTCCAATTGTTTCTGGAGTTCAGGAAGTTTACCATGTTTCAACTCAGCAGCACGATTAAGATCATAATTTCTTTCTGCTTGTTGAGTTTCTAAATTAATCTTATCAATATCCTCCTTAATTGATTGAATTTTGGTGATAATATCTTTTTCCGACTGCCATTGAATCCTCAGAACCGCCTGCTCTTCTTTGAGATCAGCCAGCTCTTTTTCTAGTCTTTCTAAACGCTCACGAGAAGCAGGATCACTTTCCTTTTGTAAAGACAACTTCTCCATTTCCAATTGGAGAATTTTGCGATCAATTTCGTCTAATTCCTCCGGTTTAGAGGTAATTTCCATTTTTAATCTAGCAGCAGCTTCATCCACTAAATCAATAGCCTTATCTGGTAAAAAGCGATCGCTAATATAACGACTAGATAAAGTAGCAGCAGCAACCAAAGAACTATCAGAAATTCTCACGCCGTGATGCACCTCATACCTTTCCTTTAACCCTCTGAGAATAGAGATTGTATCTGGCACATCTGGTTGATCAACATAAACCTGTTGAAAGCGTCTTTCCAAAGCTGCATCTTTTTCAAGATATTTCCGATATTCATCCAAAGTTGTGGCTCCAATACAGCGCAATTCGCCTCGTGCCAACATTGGTTTTAACAGATTGCCCGCATCCATTGCTCCTTGGGTAGCACCCGCACCAACAACCGTGTGAATCTCATCTATAAATAATACAATATTACCACCAGATTCGGTAACTTCCTTTAATACGGCCTTGAGTCTTTCTTCAAATTCACCCCTAAACTTGGCGCCAGCAATTAAAGCTCCCATATCCAAAGCGATGAGTTTTCTATCTTTTAAAGATTGGGGTACATCCCCGGCGACTATTCGTTGAGCTAAGCCTTCAGCAATAGCTGTCTTACCCACTCCTGGTTCACCAATTAATACAGGATTATTTTTAGTTCTGCGGGAGAGAATTTGAATAGTTCTCCTAATTTCATCATCCCGACCGATTACCGGATCTAGCTGACCTTTTTTAGCTGCTTCTGTGAGGTCACGTCCATATTTTTCCAGTGATTGATATTTTCCCTCTGGACTTTGATCTGTCACTTTTTGACTCCCTCTAATTTGTTTAATAATATTTTTTAATTTTGCTTCATCCAGACCCGCTTCTTGCAGTAGATTTTTGCCAAATCGATCATCTTTACAATATCCCAACAATATATGCTCTACAGAAATATATTCATCTTTGAATTCCTGACGATATTTTTCTGCCCGATCCAATAATGTATCTAAGCTCCGTCCTAAATATACGGATGTGCTAGATCCTGATACTTTAGGCTGACGAATAATAAATTGCTCAGTATAATCTGTGATTTTTTTAATATTGGTTCCAGCTTTAGTAAAAATTGCATTTCCCAATCCATCTTGTTCTAACAAGGCTTTCATTAAATGCTCACTTTCTAGCTGCTGCTGTTGGTACTGTTTGGCTATATCAGGAGTATGAGCAATAGCTTCCCAGGCTTTTTCTGTAAATTGGTTAGGATTATTTGGCTGCATATTTTTTCATAAATCATAAATAACTCTGTCTAATTTTAATGGGGGATTGAGCTGTTTTGGGATCGGTCTTCCAGGTCCGATCGTGTAGTATTATCCCAATGGGTACAAAACACAAATGTGATACTTCGGTCTTTTTAAGTTGAGGACGTGGTTTTTAACTGCGGATTAACAGTCTTTTGTGGCAAGTAACCCTCCACTAAACAGTCACAACCGATAGTACGCCAATTAACCCGTTCTAAAACTAAAGATTCAGTCATAGAACTCAAACCCAGGTCACCAACGGGCGTAGGCGCGTCTATGCCACCAATGATTTTGGGAGCAATAAAAGCCAGGACTTTTTGCACTGCATTTTCAGCAATTGCTCTTGCAGCTAGAGTTCCTCCACATTCCCACAGCACGGTACAAAAGCCACGCTCATACAGATGAGCCATTACCAGTCCCGGTGTTAATAGAGGTAGTTCCAGCACTTCTACACCCTTTTGGAGTAACATTTGCTGAAAATCAGGTGAACTACCTTCCTGGGTCAATACCAAGGTAGGAGCTACCCTGGTGTCCCAAAGATGGGCATTTTCTGGCAAATTCAAACTGGCACTCATCACCACTCGTAAGGGGTTATATCCTGTTTGTTGGTGAGTTGTTAAGTGGGGATTATCTCGTCTCACCGTGTTACCACCAACAATTACAGCATCACAAGCTGCTCTGAGTTGATGAACTTCGCTGCGGGCTTGACTGTTTGTAATCCAAGTGCTGTGTCCAGAATTACTAGCAATTTTGCCATCTAAGGTCATGGCATACTTCAAAATGCCTAAAGGTTTTTTGTGTAGAACACGATAGACAAAACCTTCATTTAGTTTCTGACAAGCTTCTTCTTCTACTCCTATAATTACCTCTATACCTGCTGCACGCAGTCTAGCAATACCAGCACCAGCTACCAATGGGTTAGGATCAACCATCCCCACCACTACCTTAGCCACACCCGCGTTAATTAAAGACAGAGAACAGGGAGGAGTCCTTCCATAATGATTACAAGGTTCCAGACTCACATAAATAGTAGCTCCACGAGCCCTTTCCCCAGCAGCTCTCAAGGCAAAAACTTCCGCATGGGGCTCACCAGCACGAGGATGAAAACCTTCGCCGACAATTTCTCCATCTTTGACCACCACTGCTCCCACTAGGGGGTTGGGTGAAGTGCGTCCCAAAGCTAATCGTGCCAGTTCTAAACACCTTTGCATCATTAGGGCGTCAAACTCGCTATCTAATATATTTGATGGTACTGTGAGTGGGGTTAACATCAGCTATTTTCCACCTGATAAATACATGATGAATTACGAGTTATTAATTACGAGTTAACTTAATAATTTTTTGCCACCAATGATTAAGAGGGTAATACACTACAGGGGCCCAAAGACTGCTGAGAATAGCAGAAGAAAGAGTAGATCTCTGGTAGTATATCCAGATATCCTCAATCATCTGGAAACAATTAGGTTTACAACTATTATTCGTGAAGAATAACTGAACAACAAAAACAGTATTTGATATAAGAACCATAATAAATACTATGAGGGCGATGGAAATAAAATCCTCCTGAATAAAACGGTGTTTTTGCAGTCGACTAGTTAATATTCCTACAATTGCTAGGCTTACAGTATGGGAAGGATGAGGAGATGTTAAAGCATCTTGCAACAACCCCATAATTATACCCGCGAATGCACCAGAAATTGCAGGACGTTTCACACTCCAAGCGACTAACCAAATTAATGCCCAGTTGGGTGCTATTCCCAACAGCTCCATACCCAAAAATCTGGTTGGTGACATTAATAGACATAAAAGCACAGATATAAATATAATTACCCAGTTTAAACCTTGTCGTGACCATGGATACCAGTACTTCAGTGGAGGAATTAAGGGCTTAGATTGTTGGTATTTTTTGGTTGAATTGAGATTTTTAGCACTAAAAAATCCAGAAATTTTCATTGTTTTACCAGATTGATGAGATTCTGTTTAATTATTTATTGCTCTGGTTATCATTAGAGTTGTTTGGTATTCCCTCCAGATTATCGGGTACGTGGGGATAGATTGTCACCCAGTCCAAGTAACGAATTGGTGGAAACAATTCCACTTTAGCTAACGGGGCTGGCAATTTCTTTAAATCTAAAGACTTTATTTTCCCCACCGGTTCCCCGGGTGGAAATTTTCGACTGTAGGTGGAAGTGGATACTAGATCCCCTATCTTAATGTTAGGGACCTTCTCGTAAAACTCTAACACCCCCTCCCCGGAATAATCACCCCGCAAAATACCTTTAGCTGCAGTTCGACTAATAGTTACTCCTACTTGACTTGTGGCATCGCTAATTAGTACAATACGGCTAGTATGGGGAGTAACTGTCCGCACTAAACCCACTAGCCCGCCTTCTGCTTTGACTACAAAACCAGGTTTAATTCCTACTTGTGCTCCCCTATTTACAGTTACTTGTTGCCACCAATGATCTGCACTGCGTCCCACTACTCTTGCTACTACTGGGCGATTGGAAGTGCCCCCCTTCTCTACATAGCCCAGTAAATTTTGTAGTCTTTGGTTTTGGGTTTGTAATTCCACTATGCGAGTTTGTAACTCCATGAGTTTGGCATCGCGAATTTTATTCTCCGCATGATTACTAGATTGCAAAGTAGTTAAAGGAAAGATAAAAGATTGGTATAGCTCCATTAATAATTCACCATTTGTCTCCTTCAATGTCCAAGCACCACTCAATATCAAACCTAATAATGCTAGTTGCAATGTTTTATGTTCCCACCAACGCTTTATAGTAAACATTTGTACCTTAAATTAACATGTAATGGATTAGTCAGTCAGTGTTTTAGTAAAAAACAGTACCCATCAAGCATTTCAATAATGATTTTCACCTTTATTATTACTTAGTGGATACTATCCAATTACAATAATTTAGATGGATCCAGGTATCCACTAGGCTAGCATTAAGACTTCTACGTGTTACGCGACCTTCCACTAAATACACGTTCAAGCTGCTTAAAGTTTTCCAAGACACGTCCAGTTCCCAAGACTACACAGCTCAATGGATCCGCAGCTATGTGGGTTACTATACCAGTTTCATGACTAATTAGTGTATCTAAGCCTTTAAGTAGTGCACCGCCTCCTGCTAACATAATTCCTCTATCAATAATATCGGCTGCCAGTTCTGGAGGCGTTCTTTCTAGAGTGCGTTTAACTGCTTCTACTATAATTGCTAATGGTTCTAGCATGCTTTCACGTACTTCTTGCCCTTGCACTGTGACTGTTCTTGGCAATCCAGAAAGCAAGTGGAGACCTCGAACTTCCATAGTCCCCTGATCTTCATCACTGGTGGGATAGGCCGAACCAATGCGGATTTTAATTTCTTCTGCTGTTCTTTCCCCAATTACCAGATTATGAACTTTCTTCATGTACTGAGTGATGGAATCGGTCAGCTCATCACCAGCAATCCGAACTGACTCGCTGACCACTGTTCCCTGCAAGCTAAGTACAGCTACTTCTGTAGTTCCCCCACCAATATCGATAATCATATTACCAGTGGGCTCTGCTACTGGCAAACCAGCACCAATAGCTGCTGCTACTGGTTCATCAATTAGATATACTTCTCTGGCCCCTGCTTGAGCAGCTGCATCCATAACAGCTCTTCTCTCCACTCCCGTTACTCCACTGGGAATGCCAATGACAATCCTCGGGAGGAGCAGAGGTTTCCCATCATTTACCCTTTGAATGAAGCTTTTTAACATTAGCTCGGCTGTGTCAAAGTCGGCTATAACACCATCACGAAGGGGTCGAACTGCCGTAATATTGCCTGGAGTTCGGCCCAGCATTCTTTTGGCATCCTCTCCCACTGCTAAGGCTATTTTTTCATTATGATCAATCGCCACTACTGATGGTTCCTGTAATACTATGCCTTTACCAGACACATATACTAAGGTGTTAGCTGTACCGAGATCGATACCCATATCCCATGACGAGCGGAAGTTTCTAAAGAAAGGAACCACGCTTATGCCCCCAAATTTCATTAATTTCAATGTTAACAGTTAGGTGTTATTATTCTGGATCTCAGACACATCCTAGCCTAACTCCAGTTGATCAGACTATTTTTCCAGTAATTTTCTCGACATTTTCAGCAATTAGTCACAGGCATCTCCTTTACTCTATTCTTAACTTACTGAGTACAACCGCAAAATTGGGGAGAATATTCTCCCAAGAATTAACTACCATATTTTATGGGTTTTCACAAGAAAATCTCCCGCCTCGATAACGATTAAATTGTCAATACCACATTTGTTTGTTATAATGTAACCGCATTTCTTTTTGGAAACAAGGTAACGGTAACACGAATGAGCATTAATGTTGTCACTCTGGTGGGACGTGCTGGCGGCGATCCCAGTATCAAGTATTTTGGTGCGACCCGTTAAATGGGAAACCAAGCCCTAGCCTGGAAACCATTACAAGGATGTGGCTGTGTGCCTACTTCACCTTGAAACTTAGCTCCTGAGAGGGTGAGATTTCTAAGCAATGTGAGAAAACTATAACAAATGTCAAGAAATGCTCATAGATTAAAATCTTTAACAAGCTTCTTAGAACTTCAATTCCCTCCTTCTAGATGCCAGAAGATGCAACGCCCCCACTTTTGGGACTGACAATCACCAAGGGTGAAGCGGGGAGTAAAGGAGGTAACTTTGAACCTGGCAAGGAATCCCTCCGAGCAGAGATGGGTATGAGTAAGGTAATCTGAATCTATGTTGGAGCCGTCGTTATTGATATCAGCCTACACAGGTTATTGGCTGTGCCAAAAGGCAAGGATTTGGGCTAGGCAATCCAAAATTTGACCTAGGGCATTCCCGCATAAACCCGGCGGATAGTAGGACTCTAACCCCATCGTCAAGCAGGAGCTAGGAACGGGATAACCCCCCAATTTCTCTCTCAATTTTCTATTGCTGAGTAGGGAGTCACCCGCATGATTTTGGGGGGAGGGATTGGCTCAGAAGCCAAGGCCTTTGGGAAAGCCAAAGGATATGCAGACAGAGCCACAATAACTCAAAATACGTCCCATTGAGTTATTGAGGAGCCGTGTGCGGTGAAAGTCGCATGCACGGTTTTGAAGCAGAGGTAACCAGGGTGACCTGTTTATCGACTGTAACAGTCGGGAACTGTTAAGTGCGATTTGACTTTAGCAGTTAATCGCAGAACTCGTAATAGTGACCAACCAGATTGGTTTAATCTGGAAATCTGGGGCAAAACAGCAGAGGTGGCTAATAATTATGTCCGCAAAGGTGCATTAATTGGTATTAAGGGTTTTCTTAAGTTTGATACCTGGAGCGATCGCCAGACCGGTACAAACCGTTCTAAGCCCGTCATTCAAGTAGAACAACTAGAATTACTAGGTTCTAAACGAGATAGCGAAGCTGGGATGGCTGATACAGCAGCGGAGAACTTTTAATCACTAAAAAGTTAGGCAGACTGGTAAGTTCCCGTCTGCCATCTGTATTTATTCAAGGGCGAACGATGGGACTTGAACCCACGAGTGGTGGAACCACAATCCACTGCCTTAACCACTTGGCTACGCTCGCCACCAACTCTTCTAAATTAACACGACCACATGAAAAAGATCAAGTTCCTTAGTAAAAATTCATCTTTTTTGTTAAATTAATCAGAAAGTACCTCTTTTCCTTAGATATGAAACTCTCTGTGATCATCATATCTCTAAGTGCACTGGCAACAGCTGGTTTGGGAGTAACTATGGCCCATACCAATCCCAGGGAAGTGACTTATCAGGAATACGCAGTTAAAAAAATAACTACTGTTCTCAAGACTGACGGTTGTCAGAAAGTGCCGATTTTCTTGCGCAACCTGGTTAAGTTTGACTGTAATCAGCTGGTTGATTCCGCTAAGTCACAGATTAAGGATGTGGTGGTTGCTACTACAAAAAGACAAAACTATGTTTTGCTGAGTATATATATCACCAACTTAAAAATTCACAACTCCCTACCAGGTTACACTTTTGAGACCCTGGGGGCGTTCAATAGTTTTTACACCTATAGAGTAAAACAGGAGTAGGAAGTAAGAATTTATACATTTACGGTGATGCTCTCAATTTGTTTAGCGGCTTTTTCCCATTGTTTAGCAGTATCTTCATCTTTCCAGTGAGTGCGGAGGTTTTCCGCTTTTTTATGGCAAATTCGTTCTAAGATCTCTAAAACTGCGGCCAGTGTGAGTTGATCAACCAAATGTTCTATAGCGTGGCTTGGTTCATTCATAAAAACCTCTTGTAAAGTATAAAATCTATAAGATCTAATGTCATCAGCTTACCTTTTAGTATCCCACGGTAGTAAGGACTCTCGACCAAACTTAGCCATAGAAGAACTAGCAAGGTTATTGTTTGAGAAACTAAACGCTGGAGAAGATCCAGAAAAGCACCTAGTAGGTGTAGGCACTTTAGAATTCAATAGTCAGCCATTAAGTGGACAAATAAAGGATTTTGCCCAAAAGGCTGTAGTTTGTAATTGCAAGTCTATTCAAGTCATACCTTTGTTTCTCCTACCGGGGGTCCACCTGATGTCAGATCTTCCCATGGAGGTGAAACTGGCCCAAGATTCTGTAGGGAATGACCTCCCCATTAAAATTAAACCATATTTAGGTAGTCATGCCATGATGTGGAAATTATTGGCCGTGGGAATGGCTCAAATATCAGCAGAAGCATTCATTCTTTTAGCCCATGGTAGTAGGCGTGCAAATTCTCATCATCCTGTAGAAACCATTGCCAACAATTTAGGTGCATTTAGCGCCTATTGGTCAGTTTCTCCCAGCTTGGAAGCTAGAGTTATAGACCTGGTGAGTACTGGTTATCAACGGATTGGCATCTTACCATACTTTCTCTTTTCCGGAGGGATTACGGATGAGATTGTCATTATGGTGGAAAGGTTAACATTAAAATTTCCAGAAATCAAGTTAGAGTTAGCCTCACCTTTGGGAGTAACTTCCCAATTAGTTGATATAATCTGGGATTTAGCAATACAAGAGGAATAAATTTTTGGGTAAGGTGTATTTAGTTGGTGCTGGACCTGGTGATCCAGGACTGATGACTCTCAAGGGTAAGGGTTTATTAGAACGTGCTAACGTGGTTGTCTATGATGCGTTGGTTAGTCCACAAGTTTTGGACATGATTAGTCCCCAAGCAGAAAAAATAGATGCTGGTAAGCGGATGGGAAGACATTCACTCTTACAGGAGGAAACTACTCAACTACTTATAGAAAAAGCCCAAGAACATGAAATTGTCGTGCGATTGAAGGGAGGCGACCCTTTTATTTTTGGGCGTGGTGGCGAGGAAATGGCTGAGTTGATAGCTGGGGGAATTAGCGTAGAAGTTGTTCCAGGGATTACCGCTGGTATTGCAGCAGCAGCTTATGCTGGCATTCCCTTGACCCATCGTCTGTATAGTTCTTCTGTGACATTTGTTACTGGACATGAAGCCATGGGTAAGTACCGACCAGCGGTCAATTGGCAAGCAATTGCCCAAAGTTCAGAAACTATTGTGATTTATATGGGTATGCACAATCTTCCCTATATCCTGGAACAGTTGATGGGGGTAGGAATGAGTTCACAAACTCCTATTGCTTTAGTTCGCTGGGGAACTCGTCTGGAGCAGGAAGAATTAATCGGTGAGTTGGGAACCATTATTCAACAAGTGGCAAAAACGGGATTTAGCGCTCCAGCTATAGCTGTTATTGGCTCAGTAGTAAAAATGCATGGTGTTTTATCCGTTCATCAGGGAGTTTTGAAACCGTCTAATTGATGTTTTCAAAAATCACTTTCATTAACTCATCTTGATTGAAGGGTTTACCCAAACAAGCAGTAGCTCCTACTAGTCTAGTTATAATTTTATTGATTAAGTTATTTTTCTTGGTTACTAGGATTATTGGTATGCCTTTTGAAGAGAACTGTTTGCATAATAATAAACCAATACCATAGCTGCTGAGCTTGGGCATGGTTACATCCAGAATAATCATGTCCGGTCTGATGACAGAAACTCCCATCACATCTGGGTCTGTTATATCTATTATGTTAAATATTGTTTGATTTAATAGTTTTCTAATATAGTTTAACAATACTATATTTTGACTAGCACAAGCAATTGTATAGGTTGGGGAAAGATTTTGGGGATCCAGACCAGATTCTTCTCGGGAAACATGGATTTCTGATTTGTACTTTTGCACCAAGGAATTGACGTTCAAGTGGCAGAATTTGGGTAGGGGATCTAAAAAGCTTTGAGGAATAAATTCATAGCTCCCTTGGTCAATTTCAAAAAATGATTCTAAAAACTCTAATACTAATTGTTCAATCAGTATCCCTGCCTCTACAAGGCTAATATACTGCTCATCCACTAACCAGCAAATGGCTAAATAGTCCGCATGGGAAATAGTCTGATTTTGTACACATTGTTCCACAAAATTCTCTAACTGCTCATTAATCCTCATCAGATTAGAATTTTGCCAACTTAACCGCTGCAAATTTCGATAAATCGGCTCCCAGATGTTTTCTGACCGACTAGCGTAAACAAGGTGACCTTCTTGTAAATATATTGACCAGGTTCCAGAAGGGCTAAAAACTTGCAAACAACCGGTGGTAGAGTCGTTGACAATTTTCACTAGTATAGATAGAGGTTGTATTTTTTGAAAAAATCTATATCTATTAATAGGGATAGTAGTTGACATAATTTGTGAGTACGAGTGTAAATACAAAACTTAACAACACCTGTTAATTATTTCCTTTATCTTCTCTCCCCTATTTATAGCAAAATTAGCGTGGAATTTTGCTATGATTTGCACAGGATGCTGGCAAAATGGCAAGAACATCGCAAATCACTATTCACTAATTGTGGTTAAAATTCATCTTTCTATTACGCAAAAAACCCAACGATTAGACCGTTATTTGTCATCTGTAATACCAGATCTATCTCGTTCTCGAATTCAAGACCTAATTGAACAAGGTTATGTCCAGGTAAATGGAAAAGTCTGTTACTCCAAGAATATTACCCTGGATGGGGGAGAATATCTGGAAGTAGAAATTCCCCCAGTGCAAGCTGCTCAACTAGTAGCACAAGATATTCCCCTGGATATTCTCTACGAAGATGAACAATTACTAATTCTCAATAAACCCGCAGGTTTAGTGGTTCATCCAGCACCGGGTCATTTGGAAGGTACGCTAGTTCATGCTCTGTTGGCCCACTGTCCTAATTTACCAGGAATCGGAGGTGTGCAACGACCCGGTATTGTACATAGGCTTGACAAAGATACTACAGGAGCAATTGCCATTGCAAAAACAGACATTGCTTACAAACAATTACAATTACAGTTACAATCTAAGATAGCAAGAAGGGAATATTTAGGAGTAGTTTATGGTGCGCCTAAAAGTGAAAGTGGGACAATAGACCTACCCATTGGTCGTCACCCTCAGCAGCGGAAAAAAATGGCCATAGTTCCAGTAGAGCAGGGAGGTAGAAATGCAATTACTAACTGGCACATTAAAGAAAGATTAGGTAATTATACACTAATTTATTTTCAACTAGAAACTGGGCGTACCCATCAAATTAGAGTGCATAGTGCCAAAATGGGTCATCCTATAGTGGGGGATCCAGTATATAGTTCTGGTCGTTCCGTGGGGGTAAACTTGCCAGGACAAGCGTTACATGCTTGGCAACTGAAACTACAACATCCCACTTCTGGAGAATGGGTAGAAGTAACCGCTCCACTTCCTGATAGCTTGACAAAATTAATCGAGGTTTTACGTCGACGCTGAGAGATTGGCTAAAGATGGAGGAATATGGCGAAATATCTCGAAATGTAAAATTTACAATGTCTAGTTCACATTAGTTAATAATGACCACCCTATCCAGATAGGCCAGGAACATCAATCCAGTTCAGTCTTGATAGATTTTTACGGAATTCTTAAATTAGTATAAAGGGGACAAAATTCGCCAAATTCTGGAAACTTCATGAAGTTATGTAACAAACTCGAGAAACTTTTAGGGGATCTAAGCCTTGTAGATAAAGGGTTTTGGAGGTTTTCTCTCTCTTGACTCATTTATTCATAAATTGTAACAAATAAAGTATCTATGGCATTGTATAAACTAATCAGAAAGGGGTTCAAAACCAGAGCAAAGTTAAATAAGACAACCAATCGGGTTGAGTTAGCTGGCTTCTCATAAAATTCCCTGTGGTTCTCAGAATTTCAGTCTGGAGCTAGACGAAACACCAAGACACAGGGGATAGGGAGAAGGTTGGCGCTAATGAGCTCAAAGTTTTTGATCATTCATCCCCGGTTGTTTTGATCAGCCCATCTCTCAACTAAGTAATTAGGAGATTAGAGTCCATGACATTAGATGTATTTTCCAAGGTTGTTTCCCAAGCTGACGCCAGAGGCGAATTTTTGAGCACTGAACAGTTAGACGCTTTAGCAGCAGTTGTAGCTTCCGGCAGCAAACGTCTAGATACTGTTAACCGTATTACAAGCAATGCTTCTGCTATCGTTACCGATGCTGCTCGTGCACTGTTTGAAGAACAGCCCCAACTAATTGCTCCTGGTGGTAATGCTTATACCAACCGTCGCATGGCTGCTTGTCTGCGCGATATGGAAATCATCTTACGCTATGTTACCTACGCTGCATTGGCTGGTGACGCTAGTGTTCTCGATGACCGTTGCTTGAATGGCTTACGCGAAACCTATATAGCTTTGGGTACTCCTGGTGCATCCGTAGCTGTTGGTGTTGGCAAAATGAAAGAAGCTGCAATCAAGATAGTTAACGATCCCAATGGTATTACCAAGGGCGATTGCAGTCAGATAGTTTCTGAATTGGCTGGCTACTTTGATCGTGCAGCAGCAGCTGTTGCGTAATTACCTATTCAACTACAAGTAGTTCAGAAGCTAGAAATCCTAGTTCTGCTTTATTACTCCCAACAAGATACGAAACCAATCAAGGAGAAAATTAACCATGAAAACCCCCATTACCGAAGCTATTGCAGCTGCTGATACCCAAGGACGCTTTTTGAGCAATACCGAATTACAAGCAGTTAACGGTCGTTTTGTACGTGCTGCTGCCAGCATGGAAGCCGCCCGTGGCTTAACAGCTAATGCTCAAAAACTAATTGATGGTGCTACCAACGCTGTATACCAAAAGTTCCCCTACACCACCTCCACTCCCGGGGCTCAGTATGCTGCTGATTCTCGTGGTAAATCCAAGTGCGCTCGTGACGTTGGTCACTACCTCCGCATTGTTACTTATAGCTTAGTTGCTGGTGGCACAGGTCCTTTGGATGAGTTCCTGATTGCTGGTTTGGCTGAAATCAACGGTGCTTTTAACCTATCCCCCAGCTGGTATGTGGAAGCTTTAAAATATATCAAAGCTAACCATGGATTGAGCGGTCAAGCTGCTAATGAAGCTAATACCTACATTGACTACGCTATCAACGCTCTAAGCTAGATAGATCCTTGCCCGGAGAGGGGTACAAGTGCTGGATGAGAAGATCCCTTTGGGGTTTAGTCAGTTGTGCGTGGGGAAGTGAGATTCCTGCGACTGAATCACCTAGCAGTTGAATCTCGCTCCGGGCATAGTTTTATGTATAAATAACCAAGGGGAAAACAATGGCAATTACAACAGCAGCGTCTAGACTGGGAACAGAACCATTTAGCGAAGCGCGTCGGGTTGAGCTGCGCCCCAGTGCCAGTCGCGAAGAGGTGGAATTGGTTATTAGAACAGCCTATCGGCAAGTATTAGGTAATGACTATATACTAGCTTCGGATAGACTTGTCAGTGCGGAGTCACTTTTGCGTGATGGCAATTTGACCGTTCGTGAGTTCGTAAGAGCGATCGCTAAATCTGAACTCTACAAAGTAAAGTTCTTCTATAACAGCTTTCAGACCAGACTGATAGAGCTGAACTATAAACACCTGTTGGGTAGGGCTCCATTGGATGAGTCAGAAGTGGTATACCACTTAGACTTATATAACAACAAAGGGTACGATGCAGAAATCGACTCTTACATAGATTCAGTGGAGTATCAAAACAACTTTGGAGAAAATATAGTTCCCTACTATCGGGGGTTTGATTTTCAACCAGGGCAAACCAGTGTGGGATTTACACGGATGTTCAGATTATACCGTGGATATGCCAACAGCGACACAGCCCAGGTAGAGGGAAGCAAATCCAGATTAGCCAGGGAACTTGCTGGTAAGAAAGCATCTTCCATAGTTGGTCCATCAGGAAGTAATGACAACTGGTCATTCCGTCCATCAGCAGACAATGCTCCCAAACAGAATTTGGGTAATGCTGTGGGGCAATCTGATCGCGTTTACCGAATTGAAGTAGCAGGTATTCGCAGTCCAGGATACCCCAGCGTGCGCCGCAGCAGCACAGCATTCATAGTACCTTACGAGCGTCTTTCTGACAAGATTCAGCAAATTCACAAACAAGGTGGAAAAATCGTCAGTATTACAGCCACGTAAGGTAAGTAGTTGATATTACCCATGAAGAGGAGATAGAGAGGTAATGTTTGGTCAAACAACACTAGGTGCTAGTAGCGTTTCTTCATCTGCAAGTCGTGTATTTCGTTACGAAGTTGTAGGGTTGAAACAAAACCAAGAAACGGACAAGAACAAATTCAGCATCAGACGCAGTGGTAGTGTGTTTATTACAGTGCCCTACAGTCGGATGACAGAAGAAATGCAGCGGATCAACCGACTGGGTGGCAAAATCGTCAAAATTGAAGCCCTGACAGCAGCAGAATCCTAAATACCTGGTGATGATAGAACCCAGTATATCCGAAGTATCTCCGGAAAGTGGGGCACAGTTGACACCAGAGCAAGCCATAGCTAATCTGCAATCATCAGATTTAAGTCTCCGCTATTATGCCGCCTGGTGGTTGGGTAAGTTCCGTATTAATCAGCCAGAAGCTATAGAGGCGCTAATCAAAGCCTTAACAGATGAAGCTGATAGAACGGAGTTGGGGGGGTATCCACTCCGACGCAATGCAGCCAGAGCTTTAGGTAAATTAGGGAGTTCCCAGGCTATAGAGGGATTGATTAGTTCCTTAAACTGTGAAGACTTTTATGTGCGAGAAGCAGCAGCTGAGTCTTTAGCCATGCTTAACGCCAAAACCGCAGTACCGGAACTGATAAAAATGCTAGGTGGGGGTTTGGCCCAAGCTGTGCAAGTGCCAGGTCGTCCCCATCTAGTTCAACCCTATGAAGCAGTATTAGAGGCTTTGGGTTCTCTTGGTGCGACTGAGGCCATTGGTCTAGTTGAACCCTTTTTAGAGCATTCCGTTCCCCGAGTAAAATGTGCCGCTGCTAGGGCCATGTATCAACTCACCCAAGATTCCCAATATGGGGAATACTTGGTGGAAATGCTACGAAACAGCGACCTGAAATTGCAAAGGGTGATTTTGGGTGATTTGGGGGCAATTGGCTATATAGGTGCTGCGGAAGCGATTTTCCAAGGCAAGGCGGAAAATAGCTTTAAACTCATGGCATTAAAGGGATTGTTGGAACATCATTTAAAAGATGTGTCACAAGGTATTTCTGAGTCAGCAATTCTGGTCATGAATCTTATGGACTCACTTTTATAGTCACTAAGTAGGGAGGCATAATTATTTGTAGGATTGGTTAGTGGTAGGGTAACTCGTGGGGGCGTTGGGTTTCGCACTCCTCAACCCAACCTACGTTCATGTTTAATTCCACTCACCCACTTAGTTCTTATTGACCTTTGAAAAATTACCTAGCATAATGACCCAGGAATTAATTGGTGCATTGGGTGGGGTGGAGCAATTAAATCAGTTAATTGATGCGGTTAATCAGGCTGAAACACCACTTGAAATGGTAACAGCAGTCAGAAACCTAGCTGCTGCCAAAAGTCCCGCTGCTATTGCCACCCTAATTGCCGTCTTTGGCTATAATAACCCACCAGCAGCAGGAGTGGCCCTAGCCGCACTTACCGACTTAGGAACAGTAGCAGTCCCTAGCCTGCTCGCACAAATAGATGATTATAACTATGGCGCACGGGCTTATTCGATTCGCACTCTAGCTGCGATCGCAGATCCCCGTGCTTTAGATGTATTGATCACTGCTGGGGTGACAGATTTTGCGCCCAGTGTGCGTCGTGCTGCAGCCAAAGGGCTAGGAAACTTAAACTGGTCCCAATTGGGGGATAATGAACGTGATTTAGCTATAGAACGAGCTTTGGAGGCACTATTGTTAATTTACCAGGATACAGACTGGTCAATTCGGTATGCAGCCATTGTGGGACTGGAACACCTAGGAAAAACCAGAAGGGAGACAATCTTGAACAAATTCCGAGAAATGATAGCTAATGAGGAAGAAAAAAGTATCAGGATTCGGATTCAATTGGCGACCAGTAAGGTAACTAGAGATAATTAACGATGATTAAAAAGGTAAAAAGATGTCAATACCATTGTTAGAATACTCACCTTCATCACAAAATCAGCGTGTAGAAGGGTATGAAGTTGCAAATGAAGACACACCCACGGTGTACAAGCTAAATTATGCCACATCAGATCAAGAAATTGATGAGATTATTTGGGCATCATACAGACAAGTTTTCAGCGAGCATCTGATTTTAACCAGCTATCGGCAAAAGTTTTTAGAATCTCAACTGCGGAATCGGGCAATTAATGTTAGGGACTTCATTAGAGGTTTAGGAAAATCCGAAGTTTTTCGTACTCAAATAGCAGAAGTTAACTCTAACTATCGGTTAGTAGATATTATCCTGCAGAGATTTTTAGGTAGAAAAGCCTACAATAGGGAAGAAGAGATAGCCTGGTCTATAGTAATTGGCACTAAAGGCGTACATGGATTTATTGATGCCCTATTGGAATCTGAAGAGTACATAAACAACTTTGGTGATGATATAGTACCCTATCAACGGAGAAGATTTGGGTCACGTCCTTTTAATCTGGTAAATCCTCGCTATAGCTCCTATTGGCGAGATACCCAAAGTATGCGTGTCCTAGATTATCGTTCCTTCTACAGTGCTCGCACTTATGGTACCGCCACCTCCGAGGATATTCGGAAATCGATTCCAGCTAACTTCTTTGCCATGGCGGGAAAAATCATTACTCCCGAGCGTAATTACCAAAGAACAATTGCTTCAGTTACTACCCAAATTGGATCCCTGGAAATTCCGGATACATCTAGGGAAGTTTCCACCCCAGAGGTGACTATTAAACCAGTAGCAGTATCTTTACCCTACAGCTATATCCCACCCATCTCCAAAAATTAGTCATTAGTTAACCAACAAAAACAACCCCCTAATATGGCCATACCCCTACTCCAATACAAACCCAGTTCTCAAAATCAAAGAGTAGCTGGTTACGAAGTACCTAATGAAGACACCCCCAGAATTTACCGTATAGAAGATTATGCTTTTACTGGTGAGGTGGAAGAGTTAATTTGGGCAGCTTATAGACAATTGTTTAGCGAACATGTAATTCTCAAATTCTACCGTCAAGGCAATTTAGAATCCCAGTTAAAAAACAAAGCCATCACCGTGCGGGACTTCGTTCGGGGTTTGGCCAAATCCCAAGCTTTTGACGATTTAGTCATTAAGACCAATTCCAATTATCGGTTGGTAGAAATTGCACTGAAACGGTTATTAGGTCGTGCTCCTTATAACAAAGAGGAAGAAATCGCTTGGTCGATTAAAATTGCCACCAACGGTTGGGATGGTTTTGTAGATGCTCTGGTAGATTCAGAGGAATATCAAAACAGTTTCGGTGAAAACATTATTCCTTACCAAAGACGGCGCTACAAAGATAGACCCTTTAATTTAGTTACACCTCGTTACGCCAACTACTGGCGCGATAAGATAGAAGCAGGACGTTACAAGCCTGGTAGCATTAGTGACTTTATGAAAATGGCTGCTTCCGTGAGTATCAGAACTGTCACTTATACACCTGTGAACACAGCTAACATTGCAATTCCTAAGACCACCAGGGAAACAGTACCTACAGGCATACCTGTGTCTATTAGCCCCAGTGCTAACTTCCCCGTCAAATAAATCCCCTAGGTGTGTAACCTAATGGGGGAAAATAATTAAAGTCAAATTTATCAATCAGAGGAATACAGCATGGTACTGCCATTACTTCAATACAAACCTACTACTCAAAACCACCGTGTTAGCAGTTTCGGTGTTGCCGATCAAAATGAGGATACACCTTACATCTACCGTTTGGAGGATGTAAGTTCTTATACTGACATTCAATCTATTATCTGGGCATCCTATCGTCAGGTTTTCAGCGAACACGAGATTTTAAAATTTAACCGCCAAATCACTTTAGAGTCTCAACTCAAGACAGGTTCTTTGTCCGTTAGGGATTTTATTCGTGGGTTAGCCAAGTCTGAAGCTTTTTATCGTCTAGTTGTTTCGGTTAATAACAACTATCGTTTAGTAGATATTACCCTCAGACGCCTACTAGGTCGTTCCGCTTACAACAAAGAAGAGGAGATAGCTTGGTCAATTGTCATTGGTACCAAGGGATTTAGTGGTTTTGTTGATGCTTTAGTTGATAGTGAAGAATATACTTCAAGTTTTGGTGACAATACAGTACCTTACCAGCGCAAACGGATGGAAGGTCGTCCCTATAATTTAGTCACACCTCGTTATGGTGAGGACTTCCAAGAAACTGCGGGCACGGTCAGAACAGATTGGCGCTTTGTTTTGGCAAACTTCTACAGCGAGAAAGCCAAAGCAAAACGTCTCAAAGAAGGCGATCCAGGCAGATTTGCAGCTATGGCAGCTTCTGTGTCTGGTAAGGGCAATTATGCTCAAAGAATCTCTTCTTTTGATATTGACTATTTGAGTGCTGTTCCCTATCGCGGTAGACGCTAAAATCAGCTGGTTGTATCCGGGATAAAGTTGATTCCACGGACTCCATAGCTCCTGCGGATAAATGGGCAGTTATGGAGTCTTACGTGTAAGATATCGAAATTATGATCAATATAATTTTAGTTCCCCAGGGAGCAGAACACCAAGTAGTTTGTAAGGGAATAAATGGAGCCCACAATGCCAAAATACAGGTTATTGGCATTCCTATAGGAATATCATCACTCAAACCGTTTCTCAAAAACAATTACCCACACTGGAATCCATACCTAAACCGACAGGTTTTATTAATGGGGTTATGTGGTAGTTTACACCCAGATTATGGAGTTGGCAATATTGTACTATATGAAACTTGTATATATGAAACAAATCAAGTAAACCAGATAAATTGCGATGTAAATCTAACCAAGGATATATATAAGCATCTTAGAGATCAGGCATTTTTAGTAAGGGGAGTTAAGGGAATAACGAGTGACACCGTAGTTTCCAAATCTGTGGAAAAGGGGGGTCTGCATCGAAAATTTGGGGTTGATGTGGTGGATATGGAAGGATTTGGATTCCTGGAGTTTTTCCAGGGAACAGGGATATCCACCGCCATACTGAGAGTTGTCAGTGACGACTCCACCCATAACATACCAGACTTGTCTAAAACTATCAACCCCAATGGTTCACTAGAAATTTTACCCTTGCTTATAGCTTTAACTCAACAACCCATAGCTGCTAGTCACTTAATTAGCGGTTCATTGCGGGGATTAAAACAATTAGAAAAGTTGGCTAGGTGTTTAGCAACTTGGCAGCAATAAGTCTCTGAGGTATGACTTTAGCTAGAACGCTGATTAAAGAATAATTTCATATTCACATTGAAGCTATTAGTACTTGAGAATCAAAAAACATTTCAAAATAACCATCAGGCACAAGTTGACGCAGATGCTGAATATAGCCATCCGCATCTGACTTACTGCGAAAGCGGGCAACAACAACACGCTGATCATCTTCTGCTACACGAGCTACAGTCCAACCATTGAGGCGATTTTTATAAGAAATCGCCTTTTTTTCTAGTTTTGTGTTTTTGTATCCGGTATCTTGTGGCATAATTATACTATCCCTATGAATTTGATCGGCGTTAGTGTATCTCTTAGGGGGGAAACACTAGCGCCTTTAATTGATTGACGATGCCACTTTGTTATTATATAATTTTTTAATTGTCAACACTTAGTGCAACTGTATATTTATAATACAGCTAAACGGTAATATTAATAACCATATTAAAGAAACTATGAGATTTACAGCATCGGTTTTGCAGAAGATAGCCACAGAAATAGGTGCAAAGATTTTGATAGAACCGGAATATGAACTAATAGGCCACATAACCTTTCGCAATGGTAAGAGAACAGTCTTTCGTAATACAAGATTTAATATTAATGGATTTGGCTCAGCTAATTTAGCCCAAGATAAGGCCTTTTCTAATTACTTTTTGGGTACTCTTGGTTATAAAGTAACAGAAGGCAAGACATTTTTCAGCGATAAAATGTGTCAAAAGGTAGCTAATCCCAGAAACATAGATGAAGGTTGGCAATACGCGGAGAAATTAGGTCTACCTGTTATTGTGAAACCTTTGAATCTCAGTTCAGGAATTCTAGTCACTAAGGTATATAATAAAAACGAATATTATGAAGTGGCAAAAAAAATATTTAATGTACAATCAGTCCTAATTGTGGAAAGATTTTATCTTGGTAATGATTTTAGAATTTTAGTCCTAGATAATGAAGTTATGGCTGCTTATCAGAGAATTCCCCTATCCATAATTGGGAATGGCAAGTCCACCATTTTAGAACTACTCACAATAAAACAGGAAGAATTGGTCAAAAAAGTTGAAAAGATATCAATTGATCTAGCTGACTTCCGAATTTTTAAAAACCTCCAAAAACAAAATCTCACTTTTGAGAGTATAGTTCCCCAAGGGATGATAGTTTATCTGTTAGATAATGCCAATCTCTCCGCAGGTGGTCAAGCAGTAGATATGACTGACAACATCCATCCTGATTTTCAACAACTGGCGATTAATATTACTAAGGATATGGGTTTAAGATTAGCAGGTGTGGATATTCTCACTCAAAATATTACCCAACCACTAGTAGACTACACCCTCTTGGAGGTTAACAGCGCTCCTGGGTTGACTCATTATGCTTCCCTGGGGGAAAAGCAAAGACAGCAGGTGGAACATCTATATCGCAAAATTCTCCAAGAATTGGAAAAGGGATAATTTAAGATAGAAATTAGCACTCTCCACTTCTAATTGCTAAGTTTTTAAGAAATTTTAAAAATCATTTATTGAGGTAAAAACCGTCTATTTTTCCAGTTATAGTTAATTTATAGTTAAATGTGAAGTCTGTCAACTTAATAACTGAACAGCTAAATTGGAGGATGGGAATGAGGTACACTTTTGATATTATAGGGGTGTCTCCAGTACTGTACTTTTTCAATCATCAACAGCAAAGTTTAGATAGAAACCTAAGTAAACCACGAAACCAACGGGTTGAATATTTGGGAACTCAAATTTGTACCCTGGATGAATTTCTCCAATCCGCAGAATCCGTGGTCAACACCAAGAGTTGGAATTTGGATGAGGTGGTCAACACCGTCATTGAGTTTTGGTTGCATAATCCGGATACTATTCAATATTGGAAAACTAGATTGAAAGATGCGGGTAGGGATAACTTGTTAGTAGCTAGACTAGCAGATATAAAAGCCTTGCAGACAGAATTTGAATCTTTATTGGGTTATGGGTCTTGACACACTTAGTATCCCCCAGAGCTAAAGCTGGGGGAATGGTAATAAGTCTAAGCAATTCTAAAATCAAGATCTCAAATTCAGTGCCATACGTGACTCAAAATATTGCTGTATTTGTTCAACAATACCCTTTTTGTCTAACATATCCGCTGGTAGTTCTTGGAGAGAACCACTTAAATAAGTATGGTAATATTGGCTAACTTGTTCAGCGATGACACTAATAGCTATACCATCCCGGTCTAGGGCGCTCAAAAGTGCATTGGGAGTGATACCCAAAATTTGGCTTTCCTCTATGGTAGTGATTTTGATCTTGGGTAAAGGTTGTCCAAGGAAAAGACTCATCTCCCCAAAGAAATCTCCTGCTATCAATTCCTCCGTGGGAGCTAGTGGTTGGTGCAGGAGAAACTCTTCTCTTTGTTGTGGATTGTGAATCTCAGTGGAGAGGGTTAAATAAAGATTATATAGAGAGGGAGCTGTTTTAGCTGCTTCTTTAGTTAGGGAAAAGGCCACTGGGCCTATGTACTTAGCTAGTTGTACGGATACTTGCTCAATCACTGGTGGTTTAAGAGCAAGACTGGCGCGATAATCATTTTCTGGGTTTCGATTTAGGGGAATAGTAATATTACCCTCTGAAGTATGAATTAATTCATTTTGTACCAAAATAGAGCCGCTTACTACCAGAAACATGGCCCCGGAAAATAGTTGTTGATTATCCAATAACTCCTCTCTGTCAAACAACAAAGTTTTAGATTCCTCAATGATTAAGCTTTTAGCTTCCAGACTTAAATCTCTAAAAAACTCAACAGCATTAACCAGTTGCAATAGATGTTGTTTTTCCGACTGCTGATATTCAGTAGTTAAACCAGCACGATTGAGAGCGTACCAAAGTCGACAACGAATTTCCGGATCTGTATGGGTTTCCGCCTCACTGTAGTTTTTCGGATAGTAGAAGAGTTTGTAGTTTATTTCCTCCAAACCATAGGACCACATTCTAGCAAATAAAGGCTTATCCAGATTAACATTTGCTGGAGGTTGATTAATTAAGGCTTTGCAGGCAATATCCATAACCTGGTTGGGGGGAATATTGGGAGGAACGGTGAAGTCCACCATACGATAGACGTTACCCGCAGCTGCCATTTTTACTAGGTTTTTAGCTATTGACCCGTTAGGAATATAAGTAATTTCACCGGATTTTTGGCGAATATCTGTAGAATCCCAATCAACTGATTCTACAACCCCTTCTACCATCATGCCATCTAGTGCTTGAAATTCAATCCAATCACCAATTTGAAAAGGTTGGTTTATTTGCAGAAAAACACCCGAGAGCAAATTACCTAATGGTTCTTGCATGGCAAACCCAACCACTGCTGCGAATAAGGCAGATGTAGTAAAGAATTGAGTTGTGTCTTTTCCTAAAACTTGTAAAACTACAGCAGCAGCTATGCCATAAAGAACGACGGAAACTGTAAACTTCAATAACTTAGATGGCTGTTTTCCTTGCTTGTGGGTGAACCAAAAATCAATGATTAAAAAAGAAAGTGTGTTAACAAACACCACAGCAATGCTAATTAAAACAACAATCTTGAGTATTTCGATGATTACTGGCAAAATCTGTTCGGGGTTACTCAATACGAAAACATAAGAGAACAAAAGACATCCAGTCAATCCAGCTTGAAAAAGCAGAAGAAAATTTTTCATGTCCGCCACCAATTACTGATTATTTAACAAAAACATTGTTACTGTTGTTGTGGTGATTTTAAAGCCTTATTAAGACTGATCAAAAGACGATTAATCGATCGGTTTAGATGATGTAGGGGGTTAGATTTATCCTCTGGTAATTGTGCCCCCTCCGCTTGATGTAGGCTAACTTCTTCTAAGAGGTGGGTGATAAAATCTAGTGGTTTGGTTACCCAACGATATATAATTACTATTACTGCTGTGTATGCGACTAAAAATATACTAGCAATCGCCAACAAATAAGAGCCAATAGATCTGCGAGCTTCGTTGTACTGAACAATAGAGGGGACAGAGATTATTCTAGCTCCCACCACCTCATTTAACTTCCACCCAAAACCATTTTCACTACCATAGGTCTTGATTAGGGAAGCAGGTGCCCTTTCAGGTGTACTGTGACATACCAAACAGCTTTCTTTAGTGATTTGAATTGGCTTGGCAATATAATAGGTTTTTTGCTTAGTCAAAGTGTCAAACCTTTCGCCCATTTTTGGTGGTGCTTTGGGATTTTCAGCAAAGTAATTAATAATTTCCAGTTCCCAAGGTGCTGCTAAATCTTTGCGATTAGTTGGGTTTATGGCAGTCTCACGATAGCTATATCCGTTCTTATTTTTCTCCAATTGGTTTAACACCTGTTGAGCAGCATAGGAAGGAACAGTAACTCTATTAAACTCAGCTACTTCCGTTTCTGTTTGTTGGTAGCCTTGGGCTTGATTATTACCGCCTTGGATAGCCTGATCAGCAGCAGGAGCTTTTAATGATGTTTCAATCAGGTCAAATTGGGGTTTAACCTGATTAGACGTATAATCCCTAACTGCTGCTGCTGTATCTAAAAGGATTCCCGCAGTGCGAAGGATATCTTTTTTGGCTTTATTAAATTCCAGGGACCATATTGATAGTCCACAGATCAACCATCCGGTGAAAAAAATACTAAATATGATAAATACTAGTCTTGTTTGTAGTTGCTTCATAAAATTTAAAACCTAGTTTCTCAATTTTATCTGGCGATCGCTAACGAAAGTGCAAGGTTGGGAGTACCTATTTAGATGTTTCAACGTTTGTTTCTCGCATTTCCTTTGAGCTTTTAGCCCCTAGTTACACTCTAAATGAATATATTGTTAGGCAAGTCCCAGAACACTATATCACAATATCATACAGATAATTCCAAGTTTATTTTGAGTGGTACACTACCGACAAAGTAGAGTCTCTCTTGTATCTCTACCTGTAGTGGGGTTAATTCCCTTTGCTACTTCACATAGTTTATTTTGTTCATCACGACGTAACAACACATTAGTAAAGTCCGCACCTACAATAATTGCACCATCAAATTTAGCACTAGCTGCAAATGCACCTTCTAAAATAGCATTAGTCAAATTAGCTCTAATAAAACGTGCAGAATCTAAAGTGGCATTGGTTAAATCAGCACCATTGAAATTTGCTGATTCCAGATTAGCAGCAAAGAAACTGACCCCGCTGAGATTAGAACCACTAAAATCACTTTGACGAAGATTGGCTTTGGTAAAACTAGAATCTCTTAAGTCCCTTTGGGAAAAATTTGCTCCGATCAAAATTTCTTTGTTGTATTCTAGTGCTAAAGCTGTTGATGTTATACCTACTAAACAAGTTAGGGGTATGATTACCAACAACGATAAACTGAGGATCACTAGAAAAATCTGATTTTTAAAAACTCGTTTAATATTCATAAGAATGGATTAGTAATCACCTGAATTGTAATTGATGTCTAAACTTCCTTCATCTAATTATGGCAAAATTGGTCTCACAGGAGAAGATCTAGTGACCAAATGGTTAAAATCCAAGGGTTGGCAAATTCTCCATAGTCGTTTTTCTTGTCGTTGGGGTGAGGTAGATATTATTGCCCAGTATGACAATAAAACTCTTGTACCAACAAGTGTTAATCGCAAAACACCCCTCCTCGCCTTTGTAGAAGTGAAAACCCGTAGCGCTGGTAATTGGGACGCGGGAGGGAAAGACTCGGTTACCACGAACAAACAAAGGAAAATCCTGATCGCGGCCGAAATGTTTTTAGCCAAGCATCCAGACAAAGCAGACTACTCTTGTCGTTTTGACGTAGCTAGTGTTTTTTATAAAAAGTCTATCCCTAAAAAGCAGGTAATTCAACCAAAAGCATTGGCTAGCTTGTCTACTCAAGAATACGAGTTTATACTCTGGGATTACATAGAATCCGCTTTTGATATATCAGCAAGATTAAGTAGTATTTAGGGTAAAATGGAAGGTGTGGGGTTATCCTACGCCCTAATTAACTTACCCTAATTAAGTTGTATCCAAATTAAAACTCTATTAAAATTCTGCACTCTGTGGTGTACGAGGAAAGGGAATGACATCTCTAATGTTTCCCATACCCGTCATAAATTGCACTAACCTTTCAAATCCTAGACCAAACCCCGCATGGGGTACGGTTCCGTAACGACGTAGATCCAAGTACCACCATAAATCTTCTGGTTTCATCCCCTGGGCTAAAATTCTTCTCTCTAAAATATCCAGTCTTTCTTCCCTTTGGGAACCACCAATAATTTCGCCTATTTTAGGAGCTAAAATATCCATGGCACGTACGGTTTTCTCATCATTATTTAATTTCATATAAAATGCCTTGATTTGTGCAGGATAATCCGTAACAATTACTGGCTTTTTAAAAAGCTGCTCTGCTAGGTAACGCTCGTGTTCTGACTGCAAATCTAAGCCCCATTCTACCGGGTAATCAAATTTGACTTCTGCTTTCTCTAAAATTTGGATGGCATCTGTATAGCTCAATCTCTCAAACTGGTTGTTAACAATATTTTCCGCTGTCTCCAATACGGTGTTGTCAATTCTTTGATTGAAAAACTCCATATCTTGTTCACAGTTTTCCATCACATATCGGAAAATATGTTTAAGAAATTCTTCTGCTAAGTTCATATCACCTTCTAAGTCGCAAAAGGCCATTTCTGGCTCTACCATCCAAAACTCTGCCAAATGTCTAGAAGTGTGAGAATTTTCTGCTCTAAATGTTGGTCCAAAGGTATAAACGTTGGTAAATGCCATGGCCATAATTTCTGCTTCTAATTGCCCACTCACCGTTAAATAGGTGGGTTTGCCAAAAAAATCTTGACTGTAATCTACATCTTGGTTCTCTTTCCGGGGAATATCCTGCAAATTCAAACTGGTGACGCTAAATAATTCTCCTGCTCCCTCACAATCACTAGCAGTTAAAATGGGGGTGTGGACCCACATAAAACCCCTCTGTTGGAAAAACTGATGTATGGCAGTCGCACAAGCATTTCTCACCCGAAATACCGCCCCAAAGGAGTTGGTTCTACTACGCAGGTGGGCAATGCTTCTCAAAAACTCAAAGGAATGACGTTTCTTTTGTAAAGGATAAGTCTCTGGATCAGCATCTCCGTAAACTTTTACAGCTTCCGCTTTTAGCTCTATTCTCTGTCCTTTCCCTTGGGATGCAACTAAGACTCCCCCGACTTCCACTGAAGCACCCGTATTTATTTGTTTTATGATTGTCTGGTAGTGGGGTAAGTCCTGATTAATAACTATCTGTAAGTTGGCTAAACATGAACCATCATTGATTTCTAAAAAGGTAAATCCCTTCAATTCTCGTTTAGTTCTTACCCAACCCTGTACTACTAGCGTTTCTTCAGGTTGACTACTTCTTAGTATTGTGGCAATTCGATGTTCAATCATTTTCTACAACTGGGTTCTTTTGTATAGCTTTGCTGTGCGCATTAGAGCTTGCTACCAATGGCTCACATCCATGATTTTAACCACCAACCTATAAGAATGCCTAGACCACCAAATCGAATAACTTGCCAAAAGGGTTTGTTTAGACTTCTCCAAGAAATTAATTTACTTTCTAAGTTAATTTCTATTAGCTCTATCTCTTTTTCTATACGCTTCAACTCCAATCGCATCTCTTTGGCTTTTTGTTGCCATTCGGCTTTTTGTTGTTGATCCCTTTCTATTTGAGTATATCTTTGTTTTAACAGCATCAGTTCGCTTTCTAACTGCTCTAGTTGTTGCTCAATCTCTCGTTGATAGTTTTCCTTTAGGTTAGTCATTGGTTATGGACTGGTGTTGGATTATTCGCTATAATAGCCAAGTATCATAACTCTTGTACTTTTGTATATTAGGTTTTAAGTATTATGTCTTTAAACAGTGAGTTAAATAATTATAGCACCCTGGAATTAGCTCAAGCTTTGATGGCAAAACTAAGCATCTCCCCCGAGGATTGGCATCGTCTCAAATCACACCGCAATGCTCGGGCTAGCGAGCTTGTGGCTGCGGCAATGGTGTTTTTGGTCAAAAATGAACCTTTGGAAGCTCAGGCTAGGTTAAATCAGGCTTTGGGTTGGTTGGATAAGTCCGTATCTGCTCCCCCTTGTCCCAGTCGTCACTTATAACCCAAAACCGGAACCAGGTTTGCATGCCAAAACCTCCTAATTTCTACCTGCTTGCACAGTTTTAGTTCTGTTCCTTTATGGTTCCACTCTACCTGATCAAATATTTGATGTAATAAGCTCATACCCCTCCCGCTCTCTGATTCCTCTGGTGGCAAATAATCGCCGGGATCGCCTAGTTTGCCACAACAGGGTGTAAATCCATTCCCCTGGTCTGATATGATCCACCAATATTGATTATCTGTGAAGGAAAAACGTACCACCACTAGTTTACCAGGATCCAGATTATTTCCATGCTTGGCTGCATTCACTAGGGCTTCTTGTAGTCCTAGCCTAATTTCTGGCTGTAGATTTTTGGGAATATCTGCTAATAGTAGATCTAGTATGGGACACAAATAAAGGGTTGAGGCAAAACTAATAGTACCCCACGAGCACGGTTTAAGAGAAATGGTAATCACAAGAGAAACCCCGTAGCATCTGGTTAGCTAGACATTAATTCGCTGTTCCAATACGCGCTGGTGCGACGATTACCTTAACTACACTTTTAATTCTAATAAAAACATGAAAATACTTTCCAATATGGACTGTGACCAGGCAAATCAAAACTGCACTCTCCAGCTGGCAAAATAGTCTGGGAACACTTACTAGTGAAGAGGGCGGGCCGACCCAAGGTAACCAGATGTATTCTTCTTACCTTAGTTTGATTTTAGCATTACTATTACTCAATAGGCTAGTGGTTTTTGAAAGTTTTTTTGTTGGTTCACAAGAAAGCGGTGATGCTAAGAATTAATTTTAGCAGAATCAGTAGAGGCTGGCTTAAACAGCCTCAGAAAGTCCGTTTATGGACTCTTCAGAAATCTCCGTGTCTTTAGACCGGAGAAGCTTAACTTTCTAGAAAGGCCACTGTCTCCACGTGGGGTGTCTGAGGGAAAAAGTCCGCTGGTTGCACTTTCTTTAGCTTATACTCTCCACTGGCACATAACAAACTCAAGTCACGAGCTAATGTGGATGCTTTACAACTTATGTAAGCTATTTTTTTAGGTTTTAGTTTCAGCAGAGATTGTAGTACAATAGGTTCACATCCCTTACGTGGTGGATCAAGAAGGACAATGTCTGGCAGTGTATCTAATTTGGGTAAAATATCCTCTACTGCTCCTATTTGGAATTTAGCATTAGTGATCCCGTTATGTTGAGCATTGTATATAGCTTGCTCTACTGCTGCTGGTTGTATTTCTAAGCCAATGGTCTGACGTGCTTGTTTTGCTAGTGGTAGAGTTAAAGTACCAATACCACAATAAGCATCAACAAGAATTTCATCACCCTGTAAATTAAGTTGTGATTGAATCACTTCCAAAAGTGCTTCTGCTGTTTCAGTGTAAACTTGAAAAAAGGTGTCTGGTCGCACCTTAAATTCCAGTCCAGCAAATCGTTCCCTGAGATAGGGGACTCCTGCAATACAAGTTGTTACCTTTCCAAATATGGCATTCGTGCGATCGCCGTTATGATTCAAACAAATTCCCACCAGTTGAGGGTAACGGTGTAACCATTGCTGTGCTTGGGTTTCAATTCCTGGTAACTGACCATTTTTGACTACTAAGGTCAACAGAATTTCCCCCGTATAACGACCAATCCGTAAACCCAGATGGCGAATTTCCCCTTGATGACGGTTCTCATCATATACTGACCAACCTTGCTTTTGAATATCCTGTTTAATTTCCGTCAATAGAGGATTTAATCGAGGGTCTTGTACTGGACACTGATTTAAATTGATTAGTAAATGACTGCCTTTTTGATAGTAACCAGCTTGAACTTGTCCTGTAGATGAGGTTTTTATAGGATAAGTAGCTTTGTTGCGATAACCCAGGGGTGATTTTGTGGTTAACACTGATGCTACTGGTGGGTTAACAAAATTGCCAATTCTTTCTAAAGCCTGAATTACCTGGTTTTGCTTAACCTGTAACTGGTATTCATAGTTTATGTGTTGCCATTGACAACCACCACATTTATCAGCAACAATACATTGGGGACGAGTTCTTTGCAAAGAAGGTTGGAAAATAGCTGTGACAGCGCCATGGGCATATTTATTCTTCACCCTGAGTAAACGAACCAACAGGCGATCGCCCACCACAGTATCGGGTACAAAAACAACCCTACCTTCAAACCTTCCCACTCCTTCCCCATTGTCGTTGAGATCGGAAATTTCCAGCTCTATAATTTTTCCCTGTTGCCAAACTATATCATTACTATTCATTGTCTTTAGACCGGAGAAGCTTAATTCTGTACCCGAAAATGGTTAAAATAGGAAATAATATATTTTCCGTGACTACATAATCATGACTGTAATTAGCCAAGTTATTCTCCAAGCTGATGATGAGCTGCGTTATCCTAGCAGTGGCGAACTCAAAAGCATCAAAGATTTTTTTCAAACAGGAGTTCAGCGAACAAGAATCGCTGCTACCCTAGCGGAAAACGAAAAAAAGATTGTTCAGGAAGCCACCAAAAAACTTTGGCAGAAGCGCCCTGACTTTATTTCTCCTGGTGGCAATGCCTACGGTGATAAACAGCGTTCTCTATGTATCCGTGATTTTGGATGGTACTTACGTCTAATCACTTATGGAGTTTTAGCAGGGGACAAAGAGCCCATTGAAAAGATTGGTCTAATTGGTGTGCGGGAAATGTACAATTCCCTGGGTGTGCCAGTACCGGGTATGGTAGAAGCGATTAGTTGCCTCAAACAAGCGTCTTTAGACCTATTAAGTGGAGAAGATGCAGCAGCTACCCAACCATACTTTGACTATATAATCCAATCCATGTCCTAGAACCACCCTAATAAACTTCCAAGTGGGCTATTGCTCAGTAGTCAGCCCCAAGCTTGATAGTGGCTAGGGCAAGACCATTATTAAGGTATTGTTGAGCTACTATCAATGTTTGGGAGAGTACTAGAACTTAAATTTTACCGATGCTGTGAAGTCCTAATATCACACCTGCGCCGAGGATATGACCAAAAGCAGTGGTTGCCAGAACTGCTGGTAAACCGAACCCGCCAAAGAAATTAGGAGATGGTGTGGAGGGAGGCGCGCTGGGGTACTCAATAGTAAATTTACCGAAACCAGCAGCAAAAATATTAGCCACCAACATAATAATGCCAACGGTGGGGCTCCAGGTTAGGGGAGCAGTTGCGGTAACAGCGAGCAGGGCGGAAGTTAACACTAGATATTCTCCTTGGGTGATGTGAGCAGATAATAAGAGCTGACATTATCATAAATCCAGTAAGATTATATGATCAACTGCCCATGGTTTCACTCACTTTCTCAATTTACTATGTCCTTGAGTCCTGATTCCTTACCACCAGCGCTGGGGAAGATCGTTCAAAGATTTCAACGTGCTTCCGATCCCAAGCGTCGCTATGAACAGCTAATTTGGTATGCACAGAAACTACCTGAGTTTGCCGAAGCAAACAAGATACCAGAAAACAAAGTTCCTGGTTGTGTTTCTCAGGTATATGTTACAGCTAGACTTAATGACAGCAAGGTAATGTTTGCAGGAGATTCAGATTCTCAGCTAACCAAGGGGTTATTAGCACTGTTAATAGAAGGGCTAAATGGATTAACTCCTAAAGAAATTATACAACTAACCCCGGAATTTATCCAAGAAACGGGATTAAACGTTAGTCTCACACCTTCCCGCGCCAATGGTTTTTACAACATCTTCAGGACCATGCAAAAAAAGGCACTAGAATGTGATCCACCAACAGGCGGGGGATGATGGGCATTAGCTTACCAATACATCCCTTGTACCTATTGGAATTCTACCTTAGCTATTAAATGACCTGTTCTACTTCACCAATTTCGGGAATCATTTCTTTGAGACGGCGTTCAATGCCCATTCTCAGGGTCATAGTAGAACTAGGACAAGAACCGCAAGCCCCTTGTAAGCGTAGTTTCACAATTGGTCCATCCAATTCTACCACTTCCACATTACCCCCATCAGATATTAGGTAGGGTCGCATTTCATCTAGTACAGTTTCAACGTTTTCAAGAGTTAGTTCCATAGTTTTGATACCTGTTTAGTAGGGGATAGCTTTAAGCTTACCCGATTTTTCGTAGGGTAGTTGAAAGACTCAATCATTCCATTCACCCCGTGGGGGGACAGGGGTGCGCATGGGAGTACGAGTCAGTTCATCATCCCTGGGAAAATCTCCCCGTAACCACTGACGAATGGCAACCTCTACGACCTTACTGGGGTCATTGGTGAGATGTTGAATCTGAGCGATTAATTCCGAGTCCAGACGTAGTGCTATTTCTATTTTTTCAGCGTTTGTATTATCCGCTTTATTGTGATTCTTTTCCATATTCATAGGTTTATATTCCCAAAAAAATTGCCCAACATTGCCCAACCCCAGATAACCAATTTGTAACTGGCAGTTTTTATATCCAGTGACATCATATCCTGAAAATCAATTTACCGATTTAGTGGGGAAGAGGGGGAATTGCCAATCATGTATTACCCATTGCCCAATAAAGCATTAAAATACATGAAGTGAATACTTTTAAATTTTGACTGCTAATCAAGCAAAGATGGTATATGACTGAGGTTCCCGCCATTCGCATTCGCAACTTCTGTATTATCGCTCATATAGATCATGGGAAGTCCACCCTGGCTGATCGTTTACTGCAGGCCACTGGGACGGTAGAAGACCGACAAATGAAAGAGCAGTTCCTAGATAATATGGATCTAGAACGGGAGCGTGGCATCACAATTAAGCTGCAAGCAGCCCGCATGAATTACACCGCTAAGGATGGACAGCGGTATGTGTTGAACTTAATTGACACTCCTGGTCATGTGGACTTTTCCTATGAAGTTTCACGCTCTTTAGCTGCTTGTGAAGGTGCTTTATTGGTAGTTGATGCTTCCCAGGGGGTAGAGGCCCAAACCTTGGCCAATGTGTACCTGGCCTTGGAACATGACCTGGAAATTATCCCCGTGTTAAATAAAATTGATTTACCAGGAGCAGAACCAGATCGGGTCATTGGAGAAATTGAGGAGATTATTGGACTAGATTGTAGCGGGGCAATTTTAGCCTCCGCTAAGGAAGGAATAGGTATTCCAGAAATTTTAGAGGCTATAGTCGAGCGCGTACCCCCAGCAGCTGATACTGTCAGTCAACGATTAAGGGCCTTGATCTTTGATAGCTATTATGATAGCTACCGGGGAGTAATAGTTTATTTCCGGGTAATGGATGGCACAGTCAAAAAAGGCGATCGCATTTATTTGATGGCCTCCGACAAGGAATATGAGATTGACGAGTTAGGAGTTCTTTGTCCCAACCAGACTCAGGTAGAAGAATTGCACGCGGGGGAGGTGGGTTATCTGGCTGCGGCGATTAAGGCGGTAGCTGATGCACGAGTGGGTGATACTATTACATTAGCAAAGGCTAAAGCTAGTGAAGCTTTACCAGGTTATACTGAAGCTAATCCCATGGTTTTTTGTGGTATGTTCCCTATAGATGCAGACCAATTTGAAGACTTACGGGAGGCTTTAGAAAAGCTAAGATTGAATGATGCTGCTTTGCAATACGAACCAGAAACTTCCAGTGCTATGGGATTTGGATTCCGTTGTGGGTTTTTAGGTTTGCTGCACATGGAAATTGTCCAGGAGCGGTTAGAGCGGGAATATAATCTGGATTTGATTATTACTGCTCCTTCCGTGGTTTATAAGGTGATTACTATCAAGGGTGAGGAACTCTATATTGACAATCCAAGCCACCTACCAGCACCTAACGATCGAGAAAGAATAGAAGAACCCTACGTACAAGTAGAAATGATTACTCCAGAAACCTTTGTAGGAACCCTAATGGAGTTATCACAAAATCGTCGGGGTGTGTTTAAGGATATGAAATACCTTACCCAAGGTAGAACCACTCTTACATACGAACTTCCCCTAGCTGAAGTAGTGACGGACTTTTTTGATCAGATGAAGTCCCGATCCCGTGGGTATGCTAGTATGGAATATCATCTAATTGGCTACCGTGAAAATCCTCTAGTAAAATTGGATATTATGATCAATGGTGACCCGGTAGACTCCTTGGCAATGATCGTTCACCGAGATAAAGCCTACAATGTGGGTAGATCCATGGCTGAAAAGTTGAAGGAATTAATTCCACGTCATCAGTTTAAAGTTCCTATCCAAGCTTCTATAGGCACTAAAGTAATTGCCAGTGAACATATCCCTGCTTTGAGAAAAGATGTTTTGGCTAAGTGCTATGGTGGTGATATTAGTCGTAAGAAAAAGCTTTTGCAAAAACAAGCTAAGGGTAAAAAACGGATGAAAGCTGTAGGGACAGTGGATGTACCTCAAGAAGCTTTTATGGCTGTGTTAAAGTTAGATCAAAGCTAGTCAATATAGGATCAATTGGGGTGTGTATCAAGCATCAAAAAGTTACCCAAGGAAGGGGGAGCAAAACCCCCCCAGAAATTCCTAACTCCACTCACCTACCTGGAAATTGGATAAAAACTATAAACCATGAGGAAAATCAAAACCCGTCCTAGGTGTTATGGCTAAAGCTATATTATTGGTGTAGCGTTTTGTGAGACCTAGAAAACCAAAAACCACATCAAAGGTTGAAGGTTGATAAGAAAATAAAGTCTCGAATTCCTGTTAGTTATTTAAATTTTTGTAAAGTATCGGGGAGTCAAAAGAATGAAGATACTGGTACTAAGTTGGGAATTTCCACCAAGGATAGTTGGAGGTATTGCTCGTCACGTGGGAGAGCTGTACCCAGAATTGGTGAAGTTAGGACATGAAATTCACCTAATTACACCCGATGTGAAACAAGCATCCCCTTATGAAGTGGTGGAAGGTATTTATGTGCACCGAGTACCAGTAGCCCATAGCCATGATTTTTTTCACTGGGTAGTCAATTTAAATCAGAGTATGGGTCATTATGGTGGTAAATTAATTAAAGAAGGATATTTTGATATTATTCATGCCCATGATTGGTTAGTAGGAGACGCGGCGATCGCCCTAAAACACAATTTCAAAATTCCTTTAGTTGCTACCATTCATGCGACAGAATATGGAAGATGTAATGGGATTCATAATGATATCCAAAACTATGTGCATAGTAAAGAAAATGAATTGGCGTATAATGCGTGGCGGATTATTGTTTGCACCAAATATATGCAAAAAGAAGTGACCAGAGCCTTGCAGAGTCCCCCAGATAAAATAGACATAATTTATAATGGCATTCGTCCGGAGAAAAAACGTCATCATCGGGATTTTCATGCCCAAAATTTTCGTCGGCAATTTGCAGCTGATCACGAAAAAATAGTGTATTATGTTGGGAGAATAACCCATGAAAAGGGCATACCGGTATTACTCAACGCTGCTCCTCAAATTCTCTGGGAAATGGGTGGTTATGTTAAATTTGTGATTATTGGTGGTGGGAATACGGATCATTTAAAACAACAAGCTTGGGATTTAGGAATTTGGGACAAATGTTATTTCACAGGTTTCCTTTCTGATGATTATTTAGATAAATTTCAAACCCTAGCTGATTGTGCGGTTTTTCCTAGTTTATATGAACCCTTTGGGATTGTGGCCTTAGAGAGTTTTGCTGCGAGGGTACCAGTGATAGTATCAGACACTGGTGGTTTTCCAGAAGTCATTGAACACACAAAAACAGGAATTATCACTCAGGTAAATAATCCCCGCTCATTAGCACGGGGAATCTTAGAAGTTTTGAAAAATCCCGGTTATGGAAAATGGTTAGTAGATAATGCATATCAAGAGTTGGAGCGCCGTTTTTGCTGGACAGAATTGGCCCAAAAAACCGTTACAGTTTATGAGAAAGTGTTAAAAGAGCGATCGCAAGTTGATTGGTAGGATACCAACTAAAAGGTCAAAAGAACACTAATACCTTACGGTGGGAATTTCTGTGGAGAAGTGCAAGATTTAAAGATAATTGGAGATAATTAGAAATAATAGGTGTTTGCAACTTCTGAGTATGGCCAAATGGTTGAAAACAGCAATTGATATCTTGTTGAAGATGGGAACCTCCCTCCTATCCCACTTAAAAGCTAACTTCAAGCGCTACCTGGAGAAAATAGACAGGGATGTTACTCCTTCTGCGGGAAAATCATATCCTTACAATAAGTGTGCTCAATCCCAGCTAGCTGGACCAGTACATAATTTAGGGGGTGGTGGTGTGGATGTGGACGATGGAATTCAATGGATGATCAATCAAGTTAGAGGTGGTGACAACTCTGACCAAAAAGTGAATGTTTTGGTTGTTCGTGCTAGTGGAAATGATAACTACAACGAACTAATTTATCGCATGCGGGGAGTAAATTATGTAAAAACCCTAATTGTTAAAAACCGACAAGAGGCTAATAGAAATGATATTTTTGATCAGGTCAGAAATGCTGGAGTAATTTTCTTTGCAGGTGGGGATCAATGTGAATATATACGTCACTGGAAAAATACCAAATTGGAAGCTGCAATCAAATCAGTTTATGATAAGGGAGGAGCGGTGGGTGGAACAAGTGCAGGAGCAATGATTCAAAGCGAGTTTGTTTATGATTCTTGTGCTTGCGAGGAGAGTATTGAAACTTGGGAAGCACTTAGTGATCCCTACAGGAATATCACCTTTACTTATAACTTTTTCCAATGGAAGTATTTAAAAAGGACTGTAATTGACACTCATTTTGATGAACGTAAACGTATGGGGAGAATTATGGTCTTTATTGCACGACAAATACAAGATGGTATATCTACAGATGCTTTAGGTATAGCTATTAGTGAGCAAACATCTTTATTAGTAGACAAAAATGGTATGGCTAAAGTAGTGGGAAAGGGTGCAGTCTATTTCGTGCTAGGAGATCATCCCCCCCAAGTCTGTCAACCCGGTCAACCGCTGACTTACCATGAGTATAAAATTTGGCGTTTGATTCGAGGTGAAACCTTTAATTTAAAGCATCCACCATCCACCGGGTATTATTTCAGAAGTGTGAAACGGGGTAAATTTGATCGTGACCCCTACTAGCTTCCCACGTGGTAAATCTCGGGAGATATTCCGATGTAAATTACTGTATTTGTAATACTGTTAGGTATAAATTCTTTCTGGTTTCTGTTTTTAAAAATTCCATTTGTAAGGGTTGCCATTGCTGCCATAATTGATAGCGATTGGTAGCTAGGATGGTCATCATTTCAGTTAAACTGGATTCGCCTTCTGATTTATAGATATCTAACAACCACTTGTTTAAAACCATGCTATCTTGCAGATTACCCAAAATTTCTTGAACTTGTTTAATTTGCCCAAGCTGTTGTGTGAATGATTGTTGGTATAGGTCGTCAAATAAATCTATTTGATAGCGGACTCTTTTGGCCTGTTTTCGCAGGTCATGGAGAGTTTCTCCCTGGATTTGTAGGCTTTTTTCTAGCTCTTCAGGAGTCCATTTTATTGATGTAATCCCAGCTGTATCTAGGGTTTTCGTACCAATTATCCATCCTGGATGTAATAGAAATCTACTGATTTGTGGTAGGAGGAGTTCTGGTACTGCTTGCTGGATTTGTAACTGTGCTAAAGGATTGTATATGGGGTTTTTTAGCCACTCCAGCAAGTCCTGTTTAAAGGATTTATATAGTTCCGATTTGAAGATTTTCTGCACCGATAAACAGACTGATTCTCGCTCTTGAGATATGGCAGAAAAAGCCCTTTCTAAAGAACTTTGTTGATGGGGTGATAGGTATGGTTCATAGTCCCGCTCCAGAATTTCTTTTAACACATCTAAATCCCTGAGCTTTCCTAAAGTTCTGGCAATTTTACCAATACTTTGATCATTCACGGATGAAGGTAGATCTAAAAAAGAACTAAAACTAGTAACGGCAGTACGTAAACGACGCATTCCTACTCGCATTTGGTGTAATGCTCTAGGATCCTTGTCTTTCTTGACCGATTTTTCATATTCAAGGGTTTTCTCAGCGATTTTCGTCAATGCTTGATGTGCCAAGTATCCTAAGCTTGTTGCTGATAATGTTGTCACAGATGTGGTGATTAGTTTCATAAATTAGTCGAAATAGCTTGTAATGGACACGAAGAAATACACTGCTCACAGACAATACACCGCGATCGCGTAAATGTTAATTTGTATGTTTCTCGGTTCAAAGATAATGCTTCCGTAGGACAAACCCCTGTACACAGTCCACAGTCAACACATAGTTGATCATCAATAACTATTTCACCCAAATTATGAGAAACAGCAATATGTTGCGATCGCATCCAGTCAATAGCTGCATCTAACTGGTCAATATCACCTGATAATTCCACCACCAGTTTACCAATTTGATTAGGAGCAACCTGAGCGCGGATAATGTTAGCAGCTACGTTAAAATCCCTCGCCAGTCGGTAAGTAACAGGGATCTGAATTGCACGTTTAGGAAAGGTCAGGGTCACTCGTTTCTTCATAGAAAAAACCACATTTGGCTAAATTTGATAAACTAGATCTGGAAAATGCCTAATTGCCTAATAATAATTGTTAATAAATAAACCATGATTCCAGATGCACCCCTTGATCCCAACACCCCCACCCAGTCAACCCTGGGAAATCGGGTCAGAAACTTCCTCATAGTAATTGTAGCGATCGCCCTCACTGGACTCTTATTTTTAGGACTGAGAAACCAAACCAGTGCGGTTTCCCTTCAGGAACTAGACCAAGCATCTACCCCTTTAGAGATGGCCATAACCAACAATCTACCCAGTCTAGTAGAATTTTACGCTGACTGGTGTACAGTTTGCCAAAAGATGGCACCGGACATAGCAAAATTGAAAGATAAATATGGTGACAAGATGAATTTTGTCATGTTGAATGTGGATAATAGCAAATGGTTGCCAGAAATGCTTAAATATCGAGTGGATGGCATACCCCACTTCGTCTTTTTAGGTAACCAGGGGGAAACTATAGCCGAAGCGATTGGTGATACACCTCGTACCATTATGGATAGTAACCTGGACGCATTAATCAAAGGTTCTCCCCTTCCATACGCTCAAATGAATGGCAGAGCTTCTGGGTTTTCTGCTCCAGCTTCAACTAATCAAGACGATCCTCGTAGTCATGGTGGACAAGTAGTTAATTAGTTAATAATTAGTTAATTAATTATTAGAGGGGGAATGGGGAATAATAAAATTTGTTAAAACAATTCTAAAAACTAAAATTATGATTGGTGTAGCAATAGTTGGGAGTGGATTCGGACAAAAGGTACATATTCCTGCATTTAGTTCCCATCACAAAACTAAAATATTCAGTATTTATCACAGAGATATCAAGCAAGCCCATTCTTTAGCGAGAGCTTATGATATCCCCCACCATAGCGACAATCTAGAAGAAATTTTGGCATTACCAGAAGTGCAAGCGGTGAGTATATCCACACCACCGTTTTTACATTACCCCATGGGTAAACAAGTATTAGCAGCGGGTAAACACCTCTTATTAGAAAAACCGACCACCCTAAATGTAACTCAAGCTAAGGAACTATATCAACTAGCAAAGGAAAAAAACATTATTGCCACGGTAGATTTTGAATTTCGTTTTGTTCCAGCATGGCAATATTTACATCAGTTATTAAATGACAACTATGTAGGAAATATTAGACTAATTAAAATTGATTGGTTAGGGTCATCTCGTGCTAACACAGATCGTCCTTGGAATTGGTACTCCCAACAAGAGCAGGGTGGTGGAGTTTTAGGTTCCTTAGGTTCCCATGCGTTTGATTATATTAACTGGTTATTTGGAGAGGTGACAAGACTTAATGCTTACTTAACCACAGCAATTACCCAAAGAAGAGATCCAGTGGATGGAGAGTTAAAGGTAGTGAACAGTGATGATAATTGTTTAATTTCATTAGAGTTAGAGGAAGGAATACCTTGTCAAGTTTGTATTAGTGCAGTAGTGCAAGCCAAGAGAACTCATGCTATCGAAGTGTATGGAGACAAAGGGACATTAATTATAGCGAGTGAGAATCAAAAGGATTATATTTATGGGTTTAGAGTTTGGGGTTGTGAAATTGGGGGAAGTTTCACCGAATTGGAGATTCCTAAACAATTATTATTTCCCCAAGACTACACTGATGGTAGGATTAGTGCATTTTTGCGAGTTGTAGACCAATGGGTGAATGGAATAGAAACCCAAAAGGAGATTGTTCCGTCATTGAAACAGGGAGTTTATTCCCAACTGTTGATGGATCTGTGTCATCAATCATCTCATTCCAGAACCTGGGTAGACGTGCCAAGTTGGTAATGATTGTGACCTACCACACCTTGGCTTGAAAATCCTTTTTCACGTCAATAGCTACCGAATCTCCCGCTGGACGGATTAGAAATAGACCTTGTTCTAAGGCGTATTGATCTGCTTTTTCATCCACTTTAATACCCGCCACTGCTCCATAAAGCTTATATTTTTTATATTTAGGAAATACATCCTTGAACCGATCAAGTACTTTTATAAATCGTTTAATATCTCGTACCTTTAAGTGAGACTTAACTTCAATAGCTACAATTTGACCATCATTTTCTGCCCAAATATCAATTTCTATGGAACCTGCATAATCATGAGCTTTTACCTGAAGGGAGGTATAGTGGATATCAATACCCTGTTCTTTAAATAATCGGACCGCAGCAGGTCTAACTAAGTTTTCTACAAACTCACCCCATCTACTAGTGATGGATCCCATATGCTTATTAGTTTCAGCCACCATCTTCCTAGTTTCTTCCATAGATATACGGAATTGATCCATCTCTTCTTCATGTTTTCTTTGGCGTTGTTCATATTCTCGTTGACGTTGTTCATATTCCCGTTGACGTTCTTGATATAGAAGTTGTTCTACTTCTCGTTGTCTTTCGCTTTCTTTAAATAGGGCAAAAATATCCGCAAGTGTAATGTTTTCGCTACTCATAAGTCTATAACCTTAGGTAAAAATATCTTCCATTCTAACCTATTTCGTTATTGTACACAGGAAGTGCGATCGCATGTGTATTCACAAAACTTATTTTAAATTAAAAGTCTAGTTGTGACAATATTGTATACAGGTCCTTAATACCCCATTGATGTCACCACAATTTTATTGGTTTTCAGACCTGTTTGAGAAAATTGGCAATTGTAGGATGGAACCGTGGTACTGTTGTTGAAGTAAATTTTACTGGTATATTGGTGATGAAAATACTTTGGGCATTATTGCCAACAACCTTAATTGCGCTAAACGCAGGAGAGTTGTTCGCTCAGGAGAAATTTGCAGGAGAATTTAACGGGAATCTCCAGATTGGTAAAACCCACTCCCATGTTTTTTATTTTGGTAAAGAAAGTGGAGACACACTAGTTTATTTCTTTGAAACCCAATCCCCTGTGGGTAAAAAAATTATTAGTATCTGTAAGCGCAATAAGCCATGCATGGGAAAAGCCCAGCTCCAAATAGTTAAACCTATTCCCAAGGGTATTCCTGAATCCACATCTGGTACTTATAAAATTATCTCGGTTTCCCAAGTGAACGGGAAAAGGTAAACTGGGGACAGATATATTAGTTATGCATATTGGTTTATATTGCCCGGTTGAAACAGGCCATCTAAATACCATGTTACCGATTGGTGAAGCCTTACTCCTAAAAGGTCACAGGGTAACCTTTGTAGGTATACCCGATGCTCAAGCAAGAGTTGAAGCACTTGGTATTCATTTTTTTCCAGTGGCCATGGAATCCTTTCCCCAAGGGAGTATAGAGAAAATCTTTGAAACCTTGGGTAAAAGAGAAGGTCTATCCGCTCTACTTTACACCATAGGAATCTTTCGACACGTTTCATATATGGTTCTCCAAGATGGGGCGATCGCCTGTAAAGATCTCAAGCTGGATGGAATGGTCATTGATCAAACCAGTACCGAAGCAGTGGCGATCGCCAAAATTTTGAATATTCCCTATGTTACAGTCTGTAGTGCTTTACCATTTAACCAAGAAGTTGGAATTCCACCTGTTTTTACAACATGGCAATATGGTGACTCATGGTTTTTCAAATTGAGAAATCAATTGACTAATTATGTAGGTTCTTTGATAGGAAAAATTATCCACGAACCAGCAAACCAGTTTTTAAAAAATAATCAGTTGCCCATACCAACAACTTTTGATTCTTCCCTGGCAATTATCTGTCATCAACCAAAATCTCTGGAATATCCCCGAAAAACCTTGCCTGATAACTTTCATTTTACTGGACCATTTCATACCACAACAAGCCGCAAATTTGTTGATTTTCCTTGGGAAAAATTATCTGATAAACCCCTAATTTATGCCTCCATGGGAACATTGCAAAATCGCCTGAAAAATACCTTTCAAACCATTGCTGCAGCTTGTGAGAATTTGGATATTCAATTAGTGATTTCTCTGGGTGGTTCTGCTAATCCTGAAGATCTACCACCCCTACCGGGTCATCCCCTGGTTGTTCGTTATGCTCCTCAAATTGAACTACTCCAGCGAGCGAGTTTAACAATTACTCATGGAGGTATGAATACCACTATTGAATCTTTGACTCATGGTGTTCCCCTGGTGGCTATTCCTATTACTAATGATCAACCAGGTGTCGCAGCTAGAATTCAATGGTCTGGTTGCGGCGAATTCCTCGAATTAAAACAATTAACAGTGCAGAAATTACGTGAAAAGGTAAAACGGGTTTTAGAGGTCCCCAGCTATCGAGATTGCGCCCAACAATTTCAACAGGAAATTAACCATTCTGGAGGTATTAATCAGGCGATCGCCATTATTGAACAAGCTATCTCAACTCAACAACCTGTGGTGGACTGCGCCCCGGTTATATTTGACAATTTTAGTTATTAAAAATTATTAAATATGAAACAATTCCTTAAACTTAATGATTATCAGGCCGCCTACACCCTTAAAGGTAAAGGTGAACCATTAGTTTTATTACATGGGTTTTTCGGTGATGCGTCATCCCTAAATTGTCTGGTGGACCAATTACAATCTCAATTTCAATGTTTTAGCTTAGAACTGTTAGGCTTTGGTGACTGTTCTAAATCCAATAAACCCAAAATTAATTATTTAATTGAGGACCAAGTTGCTTTTCTCAAGCAATTTGTAGATAATCTTCAACTACAAAAGTTTTATTTAGCTGGTTATTCCTACGGTGCATGGATCGCTTCAGCATATGCTGTTCATTACTCATTTAGTCTACACGGTTTAGGTTTAATTGGCCCCGCAGGTATTCGTGATGATGGTTTTGTTGGACGCTATGACCACCTTAAACCACTACTTTGGCAGACAAAACTTGTGGATTTGGCGATTGCCCTATATAAACCTTTTGCCTACTTTAGCGGGAACAGGAATGGTTACCAAAAAATTGCCCAAGCACGTCATATGCTGATGACTCAACCCAGTGCTGCTGCTATGTTAAACAGCATATTAAAAGCAACAAATGCTCTGAATACGGTGGAAAAACATATCCATCAAATTTCCACACCAACAATAGTTATTGCTGCGGAAAATGATACTACTATTCCCCAATGGCACAGTGAAACCTATGCGAAAACCATTCCCCAGACCGCTTTTTATGTTATCCCAGGTGCTGAACATGACTTTGTTAATACTCATGCTCCGGATATTTGCCGCTTAGTTTATTCTTTTTTTACATCGGTAGCAATAGATGTCTGAAGATCTACATTATACGGTTTTCAGGTATCCCATTTTTCTAATGATATTGAGTTAAAT
>NZ_LMVE01000070.1:0-1191 GCF_001432185.1 Cylindrospermopsis sp. CR12
TATAAATACATTTACTTTATTAAAAACTTATAGATTTACTATTTTCCCATGAAAAGACATAACTAACTGCCTGTATCGCAATATAATTACATACAAAAAACTTCTTCATTTATTTACTTTTATAAAAAATAGTAGGCATTCAAATATAAGTCTCATTACTTGTTACCAAATATAGATTCAACAATATTCCTCTTGGAATATGCTCAACTGCCATCGCGCCTACCATTGAGAATAAACTAAAGTGCGATCGCATAGAATTAGAGAATGCGATTGCCATATAATAGAGTTATAGCTTTGCTATATTACGTTCAATAACGTCTTGAATAGGAGTAGGAACATTAGAGAGAAAATCATATTTAGTGAGTTTCTCAAGTTGGTCAACAGTTGTCAAAAACTTTTTCCAGTCATTGTCTAGTTCCTCTTGGTTAGGAATATTAACAGCGATCACCTGGGTGTTAGGAGTAACATCTGAAATCCGTGACGGTCGATTGAGAAGATTGGGCAATCTCACCTGACTAAACATAAAAGTTCAGTTACTCATGCTCTTCGGTGCGATCGCCTGATATATGACGTTTCCAAATCTATGTTAAATAGTGACGGAAAACGTTTTCCGTCAGGGAATAAGTCCATTATTAAAAGGGTTTCGGGATATTTGGAGAGCGATTGCGAAGCACTCCCTTTGGGAGATCGCGAAGCACTCCCGACTGGCGATTGCGAAGCACTCCCTACGGGAGATCGCTCTTCTCTTAGTAATTACCCCCCGTGTTCCTTCTCAAGGGAAAATTTTGAAGGTGTTGAAGTGCGATTGCGAAGCACTTCCTGTGGGCGATCGCATTGCATCCCCTACAAGTGATCGCATTCAGTGTTCCCCCCGGTTCCTTCTCAAGGGAAAATTCTGAATGTATTGAGAGGCGATTGCGAAGCACTCGCACTCGCGAGATCGCTCTTAGAGATTATCCCCCGATTCCTTCTCAAGGGAAAAACCTGAATGTATTGAGGGGCGATTGCGCAGCACTCCCTTTGGGAGATCGCGAAGCACTTCCTGTGGGAGACAGCACATTCTCAGCTTTATATTGAGAATAACCCAGTCTTAAATTTTTATGAGTCGAAAACCAAGAAAATTAGAAGCAGGATACTGCTATCACATTACAATCAGATGTAACAATCGAGAATTTAGACTAACTAAATTAG
>NZ_LMVE01000071.1:0-14407 GCF_001432185.1 Cylindrospermopsis sp. CR12
GTCTTATTTAGTAGTATATAATGACAAGGGTGTGCTTCGAAATCGCATTTATATATATCCTGTTGGTTTGTTGGGTTTCGTGCCTCAACCCAACCTACGATTACTCCTTTACTAACGATCGCTATAACGACGTACTAAATTTCTCACAAATGATAAGCTGACCTTGAATCTTTCTGCCAACTGGCGTTGAGATCCCTCTCGAGCAACCCATGCTACAATCACGCGATTACGCAAATCTATTGAATAAGGTTTTGGCATATAATTTGACAGCACTTCTACTCTATTTTAGTTTATTACCCTTATTATAGCTTATCTTATTTTGGAGTTTAACTACATGAAAATTGCTGTAAATTCGGTTGCGGTGGTAACACGGCATAGAAATCTTTCGAAAAACTCTCGAGCAAATTCGTCTGGTACTGGCTCTTTCATGACTATTACAGCTGGTATGCCTACCTCTTTTGTTAAAAAGTCTGCTATTTTTAGTCCATCACAGGAGTTGAACAGGGCTATTTTTAACCCTTTTTCAGTTGCTTGGATGAGATCGCTCTTAAAATCTCGGATAATTGAGTTTTCTTGTTCAAACTGGATTGTGCCTCCATCTTTACTGCTACTATGTCCCGAGTAAAATAGAATATCGTAGCTGTCGTTAATTAGTAGTTGATGAAATTCCCGTTGTTCTGTAACATTTTTAAGAATAACTGTTGCGCCATTAGGTTCACATATTTTCAGAAGTTCATTGGCTTCATGAGACTGACTGGATGCTAGTTCCCCTTGATGACCACCAAAAATAGCCAGGATTTTTGGTGCTTTTGAAGTGAATAAGTTGGCATGAGTAGGTTTATTCGTATGGTCTTTTGATAAAATAAAAGTTATATCATAATTGTGATTACTAATATGGGTATTAAAATAATGTCCCCACGGTAGTCTGCGGAGAATATCATTATCTTGTTGGCTACTTTCATTGAGGTTATCTGAAAAATTTAGGTGAATACGAACTAATTCTCGATTTTGTGAAGAAATTCTTCTTTCAATTAGGTTCTTATCAATTAGGTTCTTAATTAGGTTCTTAATTAAAGTACTAATGTTTTGGGTTTCTAACCACTGTTCGTACTCGTCTTGTATGTTTGCTTTGGCAAGTTTCCACTCTTCTGTATTTATACTAGTTTCTTGATTGGGTACATCAGAAATTTTACGCGTTGTATAACTGTGCAAAATCCGTTGCCATTTTCTATAGAAATTTGGTATATTGATATTCTTTCTTATTTTTATCTTCTCTATAGTAGACAGTGTTTCCGTTGCTCCATCAGTCATGATCTCTGTAGTAAAACCATCGGAGAAGTTACCATTTAATACTCGTAATACAATGTTTATAGCCATAGGATTATAAGTGAGGTAGGTAGATTGAAATGGAAGTCTAACCGAGAACAACACAACTTAGCAAGTTTACTTACAAAAATTTAACAATTATGTACAAAAGTTATGAGGTATAAAGAAGGGTAAACTCAATTGCTATCGGAGATGTCTATTTATGGTTATAGGGCTTTTGACCCGCCACCACCTGAACCCTGGGGAAAGAGATCAAAAAAAAAGACATAATTGTGTTAACTATATCCTGAAAAACAAAGGTGGTTGATACGATGTTATGGGGAAATGCGGACATAATCAATGAAGTTACAGTGTTTAGTCAGTAAAAAGAGACATAATTGTATCAGTTAGATGAATTTTAAAGTTGCTCAACCTCTTGTCATTGTTGGAGAGTTAGGAAATAGTAATAGTCGTAGGGAAAAGAACAGCATAAATCTGATTACCTCAAAGTGAAACTTATTCCAAGGGGAAACAAAAATGGCTAATATTACTATTTCTGACTTACGCACTACTGACTTACGTCTCTCTGATTCTGAAAATTATCTGAATGATTTGACAGATGACGAACTTAAAACTTACGGAGGTTCGACAAAATCAAGTTCTAGTTATATTTGTAAGTACTTTGGTAGTAATTCCTCATCATGTGCGTATGCGAAGGCAAAGGAAAAAGGACTTTGGTAGTAATTCCTCATCATATACGTATGGGAAGGCAAAGGAAAAAGGAGTCACCTAGTTTAGATAAAAGAAATACTAGTACCAGGGTTTTGGATACTTAGTACTACTTATTTTTAGTATTAGGCGTGTAACAATATTTGTCAAGGCAAGTATTATTACATACCTATTTTTTTATTGGTTATATCTAACTCATCCCAAAAGAGCTTGTCCCGGTGATTTTTTTCTGTCCCTCGATTTACTGACTATTTAGCGATCGCTCTTCTCTTGAGTCTAAGTAGGGAGGCAAAATTATTTGTAGGATGGGTTAGCGATTTATGTTTAATTCCACCCACCCACTTAAACTGCAGTTAGAAATAAGTTACTGTGATTTTGTTCTTTTGATTTATTACCCACTCGCCAAATAACTCTGACCAAATTTGATAGCGCAACTGATCATTTAACTCTGCTTGAATAATTTCCTCCACTAAAATCAAATGCATGCCCTTGGAAGTCACAATCGGTTTAAGAACCTCTGGTGGTGTGGCTGCAAAAACAGCAGCCGAAATCTCTGACTTCAAATCTTTACGGGACAATATTCCTCGATATCCCCCTTTTCGGCGTAATTCTTTATCTTCAATATACTTGTGAGCTACATCATAAAAGCTGATTTCTTCTTCCTGAATAGAATAGAATAATTCCATGGCTAAATCTTCATCCTCTAACACCACTTCATACATCACAACCCCAGCATAATCTAATTGATTTTCATAAAAGTAAGGCTCAACTTTATCGGCAAATAGATGAGTGGTCAACTTCTGGGAAATAATGGTAAAGTGGGCAATTTCTTCTAAATCATCTATAGATAGATGGTGTTTATCTAGCCAAGCAAAGGTTTCTTGTGCGCCATGAAGTTTCTGAAGCGCTCTAATAGTATCTGCTGCTTGCTGGAGTTCCTCGTTATCCACAGTTATCCCAGCTTCTGTAGCTGCATCACTAATAATTCGGTGACTAAGAATAGACTGGATTAAATCGGGTATTTGAAGAGATAGCTTAACTTGTTTGAGAATATCTTCAGCAGTAATAGTAGTAGATTGCAACATGATTTATTTTTCCTAAAAAAACTACAAAATCAAGAGATTGCTAAAAGTTTTCTAAAATTCTAAACCTCCTTTTTGTAACTTCTTAAATGGATCAATAATAAAATCAATAACGCGACGCTGACGTACAACCACCTCAGCTGTAGCTGTCTGTCCGTAACGTAAGGGAATACAGCGATTGCTAGTATTAATACAAGTTTGATTTAACTGAATTTCTAGTTCATAAATTGCTATTGCCCCCTGAGCTGTTTCTTGCACTTTAGTAGTGGGGGAAATCTTGATTAAACTTCCGTTAACTATCCCATTATCCTGAAAAGGATAAGCATCAAACTTCATCTTAACTGGCATTCCTTTACGTAATGAACCACTTTCTGTAGTTGCCATTTGTGCTTTCAATAAAATATTCGCTGTGTGGGGCACTATTTCTACAATCATTGCTCCTTGTTGTACCACATCTCCTACCCCAGTAATCCCCAAATTAAAAATAGTACCGTCTACTTGGGCTGTAACAACTCGTTTCTTTAACTCAAGTTTCAAAGAATCAATTTCTTTCTCTGTTTGCATCAGGTCAGATTCGAGACTGTTAGTTTGGCCATTCAAATTTTTTAGCTGTTCTTGAATTTTAGACAGGGATATTTCTCCAGCATGAGTAAGGGTTTGAAGACTATTCTCTTGCTCGGTTAAACGCAACTCTGCTTGCTTAATATCTGCTTTCCCTTGATTAACAATTCTCTCATGAATCCTGTTTTGTTCAATTAATCGCAAATTTGCTTGCTTCATGTCCGCTTGACTTTTTTTTAAAATAATCTGCTTCTCATTGGCGATACTTTCCTGTTCAACGACCCGAACTTGCGCTACCACACCCTTACGGAAAAGATCTTGGTAACGTTCGACTTCTCCCAAGGCTTTTTGTAACTGGATTTGTGCTAAATCATAAGCTGTGTTGCTATCCTCTAACTGTTGTTTGGCTTGAGCAACTTGGGTCAGTTTTTCCTGTTCTTGCAAATTGTATGTTATCTTAAGAGACTGAAAGTTTTGTCGTGCTTGTTCTACTTGAGATAGTTTCTCTAATTGTTGGGACTGATTTTGCCGTTCTTGAGTACGCAGTTCAGTCTCTAGCTGGTTTTTTTGTTCCTTTAGTACATTGAGCCGATTTTTTTGACTTTGTAGTTGAATTTGGAGTTGAGTCATTCGGTCACGAATAGGGAGACTGTCCAGTTCCATTAAAATATCCCCAGCTTTTACAGTGCTTCCTTCTTTAACCTTTAGTATTTCAACTTTAGCTGTTTGGGAATTAAGAGCAGCAGATGTATGGGTTAAATTTAGCTTTTGCTTAATTGTACCACCTTGCGGTTCTAACCTTCCTCTAGCAGTACCCGTTTCATCTACCTTAGACAACATTCCCCAGGGTAAGGCGATCGCCATAAAAGCGATTAAAAAATAGAAAAGTCCTCGAGTCCATCGCTGAGGTAATGCGTCCAACAGTTCATTTGTGGCAAAAGACGAATCTACCGGAGAATTTAGGTTGTTTGCTGGTAGATTTTGGTCGATAAAAGGACTAGATTCATCTGGTAAACTTACTAAGTTTGTGTCTAAACTTTGGTCGATGTTCTTTTGGTGTTGGGTAATATCATTAAACTGTGGCATGGCCTTAATTATTCCAAGATTTACTAGGTTAAGTTCTAGGTTGAGTTTTAGGTTGAGTTTTAGTTGTCGACTTAGTCTAGGTGGGTGAGTGGAATTAAATATAAGATGAACGTAGGTTGGGTTAAAGTATGAAACACAACGCCCACACGGGTCTCGTTACTCGACCCATCCTATAAATAATTGTGCCTCCCTAGTTACCCAAAGCCATTCAACATTTAGAGATGACCATCAATCCCAGAGGGAAAATTAATTAATTTGCTGCTGATTTAAATAGTAGTAATGTCCTTTTTTTGCCATTAACTGCTCGTGGTTTCCTTGCTCGATTAATACTCCTCTATCTAAAACTAAAATAACATCAGCATTTCTAATAGTAGATAGGCGATGGGCAATAATTAATGTTGTGCGGTCTTTAAGAATTCTATTCAAATTAGTCTGAATAATTCGCTCTGACTCCACATCCAAGTGGGAAGTTGCCTCATCAAAAACTAACAGACGAGGATTACCCAATAAAGCCCTAGCAATGGCTAATCTTTGCCTTTGACCACCAGACAATAACCCCCCACCTTCACCAATCTGGGTTTCATAACTCATGGGTAATTTTTGAATAAATTCGTCAGCACCTGCTATTTGAGATGCTTCAATAATTTCCGCCTGAGTTGCAGAAGGTTGGGCTAGAGTCAAGTTTTCCCGAATTGTGCCACCAAATAAAAAAGTATCCTGGTCAACAACACCGACTCTTTGACGCAAGGAAGGTAAAGAAATGCTATTTATGTCATGACCATCAATTAAAATCTTCCCATCTGTAGGGGGATACAGCCCCAAAACTAACTTAGAAATTGTGGTTTTTCCTGAACCAGAACGCCCGACCAAAGCTACAGTCTGTCCAGCTTTGATTTCAAAACTGAGATTCTCTAAAATATTCGTTTCGCTCTCTGGGTGGTATCGAAATGTGACTTTGTCAAAAATAATATCTCCTCTTAAATCTGTCAAATAATAACGAGACTGAGATTGGAAATCTTCCTCCGGTTCAGTATCAATTACATCATTAATTCGCTCTATTGCAATAATTACCTCCTGAAACTCATTCCATAGAACTGTTAACCGCTGAAAAGGGTTTATTACATTGCCAATTAACATATTAAAAGCTACCAACTGGCCGATAGTTAATTCTCCTTTAATCACTAACCAAGCTCCAAACCAAAGTAACCCAGTAGTTACTAAAGACTCGATGGTTAAGCTAAATACTTGGAGTCGGTTACTAATAATCTGACCGGAAAAGTTTTTCCGAATTGACTTGTTGAGGAACTCTTCCCAACGCCAACGTACCACCTGCTCAATTGCTAGAGATTTGACGGTGCGTACGCCAGTTAGAGATTGGATCAGATAACCACTTTCTTCGGTTACAGCTGAAAATATTTCTCGAGATATCTTTTGGAGGAACGGAGTAGCAATGAAAGCAAGTAAGAAAAAGGGTGGGACAATAACTAGTGCTAGTAAAGCCATCTTCCAGCTATACCAAAACATAAGCCCCACATAGATAAAGACGGTGAGTAAATCTAATACAATAGATAGGGCTTCACCTGTTAGAAATCTCTCAATCTTCCGATTTTCCTGCACTCTAGCCATGATATCCCCTACGTAGCGAAACTCAAAAAACTGCAGGGGTAATCGGAAAGTGTGAGTAATAAATCCCACAATCATGGATAAATGTACTTTGTTGGCAGTATGGTCAAGAAAATATTGTCGCAAGCCGGTTAAAGCAACCCGAAATAAACCAAAAATGACTAACCCTAATCCCACAGCTGTTAAAGTTAATGTACTCCTTTGAACAACAACCCGGTCGAGAAGTAGCTGGGTAAATAATGGGGTAATTAGTCCGAAAATTTGAATTACGACGGAAGCAATAAATACTTCCACCAATACTTGGCTATGAGGACTAGCTAAATTAAAAAACTGCCAGAATGGGGTGGTCTGATTTTTGAGTTCCTTGATTAAAGCTGTTGGTTTTAGGAGTAATGTGTAACCTTGCCATCCCGCTCTAAATTCTTGGTAAGTTAAACTACGTTGACCAATAGCAGGGTCAGCAACAATTACTGTATTAGGAGTGATCTCATAAACTACTATGTAATGTTTGCCTTCCCAGTGAGCGATCGCGGGTAATTGTCTACCCAATTCGTTCATACTTGCTTTTTCGTTTTCGTGAATTCTTGCTTTTACTGGTCTAGTGGAAAATCCAATACTTTCTGCAGCAGCGGATAATCCCCGTAGGGAAGCTCCATTGGCATTTACATTAGCAATATCTCTAATGCGGTTGACACTAAAATTTTTACCCCAGTAAGAGGCAACCATCACTAAACAAGCTGCACCACAGTCAGAAGCGCTTTGTTGCTCAAAGAAAGGATAGCGTTTAGTAATACGCTGCCATAAATGAGTAACTCGCTGAGCAGGGCTGGGGAAATAGGCCTTGTTTACTTTTTGCTTGTGTATTGGATTGTAAGTAGTTGTGTCTGATTCAACAAAGTGTTCGGGGTTTTTCTTTCCAGATAAATCTGGTTGAGTATTGATGGAAAATTTGGTTTTTTGTTCATTATCTTTAGCTATAGCTAAATTGTATAAATAATCTCTGAATCGGTAATTTTTATGAATGATAGAGCGCAAAACTTTACCAGGAATATAACACAGCTCTACTTCAGTCGAAACTGTGACAGCATAATCTAAAAAATTGGATTCAGGAAATAAAGTACATTCCCCAAATAGTTGATCATGCTCTAGGGTGGTAATTAAGTCTCGGCTACTGTTAACCAGTCTTACTTTACCAGTAATCAAAATATAGAAGCCATCGGATGCTGAGATATTTTTCAAAAACAGACCTCTTTCAGGTTTTTTTAATTCAGCCGCCCTAAGTAAACTGGCTAACTCCTTTTCTGATAAAAATTCACCGATTAGACGAGATAGATGTTCTTTGGTAGTCATTTTTCTATGAATAGTGGGTCAAAATTTTAATTAGTTAAGAAAACGCCAACTATGAGGGAAGATCCCTAATCACAATACTGCTTTTGTTACTCAAGTTTTTAGTCTCTGATTGTGGGGGATCGTTTTTTTCAGGGTTATTCTTTGACTTTTGTCTGGTAGATAAGCCCATTTGTTTGAGCAGTCTGTTAATATGGCGATCGCTTATTTTAATTCCCATTTCTGCTTCTAAGTGTTCACTTAATTTTTTAGCTGTCCACTGTGAAGCATTATAAGTAAAATCACGATTAGGCACTTTTACTTCTTTAGGGCTTTGAGAGAGTAACTCTCTCAACCGGTCTAAGCATCGATCATCTACAATTTGGGGTCTGCCAATTAAGTTACTGTTCCACTGATGAGCTTGACCAGACTTGGCAACGTTTATCCAATAGCGTGCGGTACTATGGGAACAACCTAATTCTTGGCAAATTTGGGTTTGGGTTTTACCCTGATCTGCAAGCAACATAATTTTAATCCTCTGAAAATGCTGCTTGGACAAGTTTAGTTTAAGGTTTTTTTCTAGATGTTTTCTCTGAAAGGGACTGAGAAATCGACCAGAGTTATTGGGAAAATTAATATCAGTTTCAGACGATTTCATAGGATAATACTCGCTTAGCCTTAGTAGGAGAGTATTTTGGAGAGCCTACGACTGGCTATACTGAGTATTGTATATGGCATAGTGGCATCAACCATCCCGGAACCAGAGCTAGTTTGTGCTAAAATAGAAGATAATTTAGGAATAAAGCAATCAGTGGCTAAAATTCCACATGCACCAAGAGCGCAAGCAATAAAAATAAGGGTTATATGGCTATTCATCAGAATTACACCTCTTTTTTGACCTCTAAATCTATGTAGTATGAAACAGGTCTATTTTTTTGAGTAACCAGCTTTTTTTTAAAATAAGTACAAATTTCGTATTTAAGTATTATTAAATGCTCGTATTTTTACGCCCTCAACCACAGGCGATCGCATAATTCTAGAGGACAAAATCATTAGTTCTACTACATCGGTTCTATATTTTCTATATTTTAATACTCTTTTTTAGCCAACGTATTCTAACTGGAGTTTAGACTAAAGAGCGATCGCTCTTTAGTCAGTAAATCGAGGGATATCTGTTGTAACACACACTTCCATAACAGAAAATGAAAAAAGCACAACCAAATTTAATATAACCCCTACGAAACGAATTGGAATAGGTTTCACCTTGAGGTAATCAGATTTATGCTGTTCTTTTCCCTTCCCTCTCTATTGTTTTTACCTTACCTGCGGGGAGGACAAACTGTTGGCCGCAAAGGGAAAGGTCGTCTGGAAGCACCTGTTATAGAGTTGATTTCTGACTCTGTAATTTCATTAAGATAATTTTCAGAATCAGAGAAAAAATCTACACCAGCAGGACGTAAGTCGGAAATACTAATATTAGCCATTTTTGTTTCCCCTTGAAATAAGTTTCACTTTGAGGTAGTCAGATTTACTTTGTTCTTTTCCCTACAACTATTACTATTTCCTAACTCTCTAAAAATGACAAGAGGTTGAGCAACTTTAAAATTCATCCAACTAACACAATTATGTCTCTTTTTACTGACTAAACAATGTAACTTCATTTAGATTATGTCCGCATTTCCCCATACCTTCGTATCAACGACCTTTCTTTTTCAAGATATAGTTAATACAATTATGTCTTTTTTTTTGAATCTCTCTTTCCAGTGTTCGGGTGGTGGCGGGCCAAAAAAATAGCCCCATGACTCAATGAGGCTAAAATCTACGGATGAACCAATCGCTCTTTGATTCCGGTATAGGCGACTAATATCAGTCAGCCAACTCTAATTTCTGATAAATATCCTCAGAATCAGCATTTAAATAGGGACGCTGCCAATCAATCCCCAACCCAGAAAACTGCTCGGAAATAGCATTAATCCGACCCACCGCAGAATTGTCCTCCTGTTGCCAAGCCATCAATAAACCATGGGCTATAATCTGACACCGATTCATGCCAAAACTCTCCTCACTGCCAAACTTTTTGTCTGGTTCTTCTGCCAAGCCTAAACCCGGTGCTAACTCAAGGGTAAACAAAGGTGTTTCTTGCTTAAAAACAGACTGATTCTGCTGGTAAACATCACTCACAACTTGCCTTACTAATTTATAATCTTGTTTGCCGAAATAAAGCACTCCAGAATCATATCGTTGATAATCAGCTGAATTATATAAGGTCTTAAAACTAAAGGGAATGCCCATCTCATTTAACTTTTCAGTTAACCCAGCCATCACAGCCACCGCACCTTCAGGAGTAACATTAAAATAGATTCGCACCATGGCTTCCTCTCTTTGTAAACCAGCATTACCCACTGCCATATAAAAGCCATTTTGCACTAAATTCTTGGGCATCAAAATTGATACAACATCACCCACTACTGCAGATTTTTCATACTCTGGAAGATGCTTGTCACGTTGGATATGTAATCGCAAACCACCCTTAGTTACAGCCACACTGCCATCGGTTTCCTCTCTCAAAACAGACCAACCTGAATCAAAATAACCCTCTCCTTTATTCGCTTTGTCTAACTGCAAATAAAATTCCATCGATACACCAGCAAAACTATTATTCTCCAAATCTAATTGCTGATGCTTATTCCCATCACCTAATGCTTGTGATTTTTGTATCGACCCATTGTAATAAATGCTGTAAAGAAAACCTCGCAATTGTAATATTATATACTTTTCTTGTATATGCTTTGGTAAAGCCTGAATGCGAGACAACATATCCGTAGGCATTTCCCATGGTTCATAGTTAGGATGACGAATCGAAAAATCAGCAGAAATTTCGACATTTTCCACAATATCTAACAAAACTTCCTTTAACCGGGTTCCAATTTCAGAAGTTAATTGATGAGATTGAGAATTAAGTAATGACATAATTTTTCAAAATACTCAAGGATATTAAAGTTTGCCAACAACAGAAGAATTCATCTGATTTAACTGAGTAGCAGTATTCCCAAAAATCGTGGGCATTGATGATTCAGGACGACATAACAAAGCCTTGGCTACCTGAAGCATAGCAATTCCAGTATTATTAAAAATTTTTTGATACTGAACCATTGCTAAAATTGCAGTAATTAAAGAAAACCCTGCTACCTGGACTACTTGCTTTAAGAAATTAGGACGGTATTGTAATATTTCTGGGAAAGTTTCTAAATAAGCTAACGTTAACCTCCCCATAGATGGCTGAAGTAATTCTAGTGGAGTAGTTGCTAGTCGCAAAGACTCTTCAATACTGAGCGAATTACTAATTACCAAACTACCTAACCAAATTTGCAGATAACTGGCGATCGCCATTCCCAAATCAAATGCTGGATCTCCCCAATCAGACCTTTCCCAATCTATCAAACGGACCACATTTTCATTCACATCTTTCCAATTTTGATTTAAAAGAATGTTATTCAACTTCAAGTCATTGTGAGTTAGACAAATAGGAGAAATAGTTCTACTTAAGAGCTTAACTGCTTCTGCCAAGCTATCATATCGTTGATAAAGCGCAAAAAACTTTAATCCACCCATGGGGGCCAGTCCAAAAATTTCTGGCCCTATCCGTTCCAAACTATCTAGTAATAGTGGGGATACCTTGGGTTTTCCAGCAAATTCTTCTTGGGCAAAAAATTCTCTATAAATACTTTTATTCCAGGTTTCACGGTGAATTATCGCCAAACAACTGCCAATTTGAGCAGCAACCTGAGTAGGAAAGACATTGTTTTTAGAGTAGAATTCTCCTAAATCCTGATAATTATCCAGATAAGTAGAAACTAAAATTGAGTTCTCAGCATCGTAGAGCAGTAATTCTGGCAGAAACCTACGCCAATGGTCTAATTCAGGAAAGTTCTCCAGAAAGCTGGGGATTCGCCATTCCCCAAAAAACTCGCCTACCGTTTCCTTTTCTAAATTAATAAATTGTTCTTGTTTTACCAGCAACTTTTTCCCCCCTGGTAAAGTTACTAATAAATTAAAATTTTTAGCCTGAATCTGTTTTAATTCCAGATTTTCTACCGAGCGATCGCATAACTTACTCTTGATAAGATATTCGTTGACATTTTGAGAACTTAAGATCAACTTCATTTAAACCTGCCTTTAGATATTTAGATAAATTGACAACCCACTAGTATTTATGTTGCTTTCACTTCTGTTAAATCCCTGATCATATATTTTATGTATTTACTAGTAACTGAGAATAACCCAGCCTTAAATTTTTATGAGTCGAAAACCAAGAAAAAAGGGCATTAAACACGTTTAGATATATACATGAAAAACTTTAGATGAGTATGCAAGCATTTATAAAGGATTTNNGAAAAAGGTAGAAAAAAACCGGTGGGGGAGTAAACTTTTAGCGGGGATGAAACCAAATCAAAAAAAGAAAGGGAACATCACCAGGACAAGCTCTTTTGGGATGAGTTAGATATAACAAATTAGAAAATAGGCGGCAACAATATTTGTCAATGCAAATTGTTATACGCCTAATCCTAAAAATAAGTAGTACCAGGTATCCGAAACCCTGGAACTAGCAATGTCCCTCTTCCCCGTCTAGTGTCTACCCAAATAATTTTTTAGCACCCCATACAATGCCACCACTAATAGCCGCCCCAAGTGCCACGCCTCCTGCCCAACACCAAGCAGTACTTGTTATTGTAAAAGTTGGAGTAGCTCCACCATTGATTCTATGGTATTCAGATTCATGTACTTCATCTAAAAAACTTTCAGAATCAAGGAATAAATCATATCCAGCAGGAGACTCTAAGTTGTCAATCGTAATTTTTTGCATAATACTCATCCTTTTCTACTTTCGTGTTCCAACATAAACAGCAATAGCAATACCAACAACCAAACCACAAGCAAAAGTCGAAGTAATAACAACAGTTATTGGAGCCAACCCACCAGAAACATTGTAAAGCTCATTATCATTTAGATCATCTAAAAAGCTTTCAGAATCAGAGAAAAAATCTACACCAGCAGGACGTAAGTCGGAAATACTAATATTAGCCATTTTGTTTCCCCTTGAAATAAGTTTCACTTTGAGGTAGTCAGATTTACTTTGTTCTTTTCCCTACAACTATTACTATTTCCTAACTCTCTAAAAATGACAAGAGGTTGAGCAACTTTAAAATTCATCCAACTAACACAATTATGTCTCTTTTTACTGATTAAACACTGTAACTTGATTTAGATTATGTCCGCATTTCCCCATACCTTCGTATCAATGACCTTTCTTTTTTAAGATATAGTTAATACAATTGTGTCTTTTTTTTGAATCTCTCTTTCCAGTGTTCGGGTGGCGGCGGGCCAAAAAAATAGCCCCATGACTTAGGCTAAAATCTACGGATGAACCGATCCCTCTTTGATTCACATATAGGCGACTAATATCAGTCAGCCAACTCTAATCTCTGATAAACATCCTCAGAATCAGCATTTAAATAGGGACGCTATAAATACTTTTATTCCAGGTTTCACTGTGAATTGTGCCCAAACAACTGCCAATTTGAGCAGCAACCTGAGTAGGAAAGACATTGTTTTTAGAGTAGAATTGTCCTAAATCCTGATAATTATCTAGATAAGTAGAAACTAAAATTGAGTTCTCAGCATCGTAGAGCAGTAATTCTGGCAGAAACCTACGCCAATGGTCTAATTCAGGAAAGTTCTCCAGAAAGCTGGGGATTCGCCATTCCCCAAAAAACTCGCCTACCGTTTCCTTTTCTAAATTAATAAATTGTTCTTGTTTTACCAGCAACTTTTTCCCCCCTGGTAAAGTTACTAATAAATTAAAATTTTTAGCCTGAATCTGTTTTAATTCCAGATTTTCTACCGAGCGATCGCATAACTTACTCTTGATAAGATATTCGTTGACATTTTGAGAACTTAATATTAACTTCGTCAGACTGACTGGATGCTAGTTCCCCTTGATGACCACCAAAAATAGCCAGGATTTTTGGCGGTTTTGAACTGAATAAGTTAGTATGAATAGGTTTAGATGTATGTTCTTTTGATAGAATAAAGGTTATATCGTAATTATCAGCTATATCAGATTTAATATGATCGTTGAAATAGGATCCCCACGGTAGTCTGCGGAGAATATCGTTATCCCTTTGGCTACTTTGATTGAGGGTTGGTGAAAAAATTAGGTGAATACGAACTAATTTTCGATTCTGTTTAGTGGAGGTTTTAGTTTGTTCTGTAGGAGAAATTATTTTTTCAATCAAACTACTAATCTTTTGATCTTTTAGCCATTTTTCGTACTCCGTTTGTAACTTTGTTTTGGCAGTTCTCCATTTTTCTGTAGTTATATGAGTGTCCTGAACTTCTATGGAAGAAATTTTACGGGTTGTATAGCTATGTAGAATATTTTGCCATGTGATGTAGAGATTTTGTATATTTGTATTCTCTACAATACGCTCTGATTCTTTTTTCCATCATAAATGATATCTATATTAAATCCTTCTGAGAAGTTGCCATTTAATACTCGTAATACAATGTTTATAGCCATAGGATTATACTTAAGCTTCTCCGGTCTGAAGACACGGAGATTTCTGAAGAGTCCATAAACGAACTTTCTGAGGTTGGCTTAAACAGCCTCTACTGATTCCGCTAAGATTAATTCC
>NZ_LMVE01000072.1:0-262 GCF_001432185.1 Cylindrospermopsis sp. CR12
TCCTGGTAATCTCTAAAATGAGAAGCAGTAGAATTAGCTATATGGATATCATCTAAATAAGATATGTAACTACGAATTACCCTATTATAGCTTCTTTTAGAGTGATTAGATTTACCATATAACCATTGATTAATAGCATTAGTAATAGAATCTTCTTTGGTAATTGTAGTAGAGGGGTTAGACAAGACATAGATGGTAGACAATGGAAAAAACTCCTTTCTGAACTACTGATAATTACTCTTATCTTACTTTCACTCCCTCT
>NZ_LMVE01000072.1:539-2893 GCF_001432185.1 Cylindrospermopsis sp. CR12
TCATATTTAGTGAGTTTCTCAATTTGGTCAACAGTTGTCAAAAACTTTTTCCAGTCATTGTCTAGTTCCTCTTGGTTAGGAATATTAACAGCGATCACCTGGGTGTTAGGAGTAACATCTGAAATCCGTGACGGTCGATCCAGTACAACAATAATTTTCCAAGTGTATTTGGGGATATTGACCAGATTATTGATTTTTCCTTGACTTCCCCAAGTACCAGCAATAATGTATAGGGTTTTACCTTGTTCTACTAAATCCCTGCTGTAATCTTCTAGGTTCCCCCAGGTGTTTCTATTATTATCTGGCGTTTGTGGAATGATATTAGTCATAAGGAAGGTAGATGAATTATCTTCAATGTTTGCCGTCCTATCTCCAGAAGGAACTAAATGTCCTCTATCGTATCCAGAACTCTTATAAATACTTGGTTTTATTCGTTTCCACTGTTTCGGAAGAGTTGGATCAGGTCTGAAGTTATCTTGTCTTTCTGCATTTCCTAGCCACGATTGGTTAAGTTCCCAGGCTACCCAATTAGCAGTCCCATGACTGCGATTATAAGATAAGGCGTATTGTTTCTTGACCATCAGATAGTTATTTGAACTATCAATACTGTTTTTAGCGCTGCTGGGATTACCTAGCAATAAATGTGGTGACTCTTGTTTAGTTTTTTGCTGGGCTTTTAATTCTATTTGCCTTGCTCCATGTAGAACTAGGATAAATGCAAAACTAACCAAGAACAGTGTTTTTAGCTTTACCATTTTTCTTTGCTCAACACTATATTAACACCTGTATCTTAAATATTTCGTATAGGAAGTGACAAGTATCTCAGTATTTAACTTTCTTATATTTGATATAGACTAATATTAATTTATCCAATCGTTTTTGTAATTAACTAATCTCTACTTCTTGCTATTTGTAAAGCATGTTAAAAATTTCCCTTGAGAAGATTAGGCAATCTCACCTGACTAAAAAAAGTTCAGTTACTCATGCTCTTCGGTGCGATCGCCTGATATATGACGTTTCCAAATCTATGTTAAATAGTGACGGAAAACGTTTTCCGTCAGGGAATAAGGCGGCTATATCAAGGTTTTTTGCATCTGTTGAGTTTCTTGTGACAATTTTCTTGCTAGAAGTTAGCCAAAAACTTAGGATTGGAGCAACACAGTAGTTCAAGATGGTTCTCCCCCTGGTTCTTCTCAAGGGAAAATACTGAACATGGGGACGGGGGTGATTGCGAAGCACTCCCTACGGGAGATCGCATTCCACTCCCTGCAGGAGATAGCTTTCATCTAGGCCTTTTCCATAGTCGCTTTCCGCCTGATAAAAGATTGACGGAAAACGTTTTCCGTCAAAAGATAAATCAGTTATTTCAATGCTTTTAGGATATTTGCCGGGCGATCGCTTGTGGGAATCGTCTCTACTTCCTTCTCAAGGGAAAATTCTGAACATGAGGACAGGCGATCGCACCTCAGATTCTTCTCAAGGGAAAAATCTGAATGTGGTGAGGGGAGATTGCATTGCACTCCATACAGGCGAACCCTCTTAGTGATTATCCCCCGATTCCTTCTGAAGGGAAAAACTTGAACATGCTGAAGGGCGATTGCGCAGCACTCCCTTTGGGAGATCGCGAAGCACTCGATACAGGCAATTGCATTCAGGGTTCCCCGTGTTTCTTCTCAAGGGAAAATTCTGAACGTGTTGAGGGGCGATTGCGAAGCACTCCCTACGGGAGATCGCATTACACCCCCGACGGGAGATCGCTCTCATCTAGGCTCATTTCATGTTCGGTTCCCGGTTGGTAAAAGATTCACGGTAAACGTTTTCCGTCAAAGGATAAATCAGTTATTTCAAGGGTTTTGGGATATTTGGAGGGGGATCTCGCATTCAGTGTTCCCCCCGATTCCTTCTCAAGGGAAAATTCTGAATGTATTGAGAGGTGATTGCATTTAGGAACTTTCTCTGGGATTCTTCTCAAGGGAAAAATTTGAACATGGACACAGGCGATTGCGCAGCACTCCCTACGGGAGATTGCATTGCATTCCCTACGAGTCATCACATTCATGAATCCCCCCGGTTCCTTCTCAAGGGAAAAACCTGAATGTGTTGATAAACGATTGCGCAGCACTCCCTTTGGGAGATCGCGAAGCACTCCCTACGGGAGACAGCACATTCTCAGCTTTATATTGAGAATAACCCAGTCTTAAATTTTTATGAGTCGAAAACCAAGAAAATTAGAAGCAGGATACTGCTATCACATTACAATCAGATGTAACAATCGGGAATTTAGACTAACTAAATTAGAATGTCGTCAGGTCTTGATTTATGCAATAAAAAAAGCAATTGACAAGTATAATTTT
>NZ_LMVE01000073.1:0-9655 GCF_001432185.1 Cylindrospermopsis sp. CR12
CTCTCCTAGAGTTAGCAGAATATATGGCATTTACCGAACGGTATGCCAAACGTCGGATTCCATTACCCGGACGCCAGCAACAATTAATAATTTTAAGGGCACAGACCTTCTCCCAACAGCAACCTCTAGAAACTAGTGTTGATATTGAACAGGCTACCCAAGCAGGTGGTGGTGAATCTGATCGTTCGTGGGACGAGCCTATATTAACCCAATTGCGGGCTGCTATAGCTACACAACCAGAGCCAGAAATTGAAGAAGGTAGTTTGCGCTCCGTGGTGATTACTGAATTAATGAATTATTTAGAGCAAAAACAGCAACTAGACTGTGCGGAGTATTTTTCATTGCGACTTCAGGACTTTTCAGCCCAGGAGATTGAATCAGTTTTGGGCCTAACTCCACGCCAACGAGATTACTTGCAGCAACGATTCAAGTATCATCTAATGCGATTTTCTCTTTTGCATCGCTGGGAATTAGTGCATGAATGGCTAGAAGCGTCACTGCCAACCAACTTAGGTTTAACACCCCATGAGTGGGAATTATATATACGCAATTTAGATGAAAAAGATAGATATTTATTAGATTTAAAACATCAAGGAGAGTCTGACCAAACAATAGCTAAAAACTTGGGATTATCTGTGGCCCAGCTGCAAAAACGGTGGTTCAAAATTTTAGAAAAAGCATGGGAAATTCGCAATTCATTGTCCGGATCCACTCCATCTGCTTATGAATAAGGACTTACAACTCATACGATACTGGTATCAAAGTCACTTTTTGGCAAATTTTGTCAAAGCGGCAAGAATCTCTCAGTGGAGTGTGGGAGAATTTATCGGGTAGAAGACCCTCTGTGAAAAAGTTGCTACTTAGTAAAGTAGTAAGCCATCATTAAGGGGAGAACCCCAACCTTTTCAATTAGGAGAAATTCCTACTGTGCAAGAACGTTTTCAAGTCGTCCTTAAGCGGCGATTACAACTCGAAATCCAAAACCGCCCACCTTTATTTCCTTGGGAAAGTCAGTTAGTAGAGTATCCAGAATTTGTCGAAGATATCGGGATTGCTTTAGTTCCCGCCTGGGGGTGGTTGGCACAGCAATCTCAACTCCGTCTACCAATTCCGTTACCGGATAAGGTTTTTCAACACTTAGTGGACAGGTGTCAATCACTAGTGACATCCTGTATCCCATTGGGACCTAAATTGATACAGGCCGTGTCAGATATGTTTCCAGATGAGGATCATTTAATTAGCGACTTAGCTGGATTAGTACTCAGAAGTTCCTACAGATCCGTAAGCACCTTGGAAACCCTACCTAGTATTGACAAAGACTATTCTAAATTGCAACCGCGTCAACAAATGGCTTTGTCGCTGATAGCTGCTAAACAATTGTTAGAAAGTCTAACTTTATCTATTTCCCTTTCTAACCCAGTCGTAGAGCAACAGTGGGAAAGTTACGGTGGTACTCTAACTATTCAAGCACAATTGCTTTCCTTGGGTGCCACGATGAAGTTACGTGTTTATGGTGAGTTACCAACTCCAGGAAGTTTCACAATTCAGGGGAATGGCACATCCGTAACTACCTTCTCTAAGGAAGGTCACAAAGCCAGTTTAGAATTAAACTTTCCCCGTGCCAACCAAACCTATATCCTAGCAGTTGAATTCCCACAAGCGGAAACTCAGCCTTTGTTATTGGCAATTAATGTGACCGTGTAGTTTAAGAGAATTTATTTAGCTTCCCCGTTTATCCGGGGAAGCTTAAACCTAATTAGTTAGCTAAGCTGATGATTAGGCTTCATCCAAAGCTGCAATACCGGGTAGAACCTTACCTTCTAATAATTCTAAACTAGCACCGCCACCAGTGGAAATGTGGCTCATTTGGTCAGCTAAACCTACTTTTTCTACAGCAGCTACAGAGTCACCACCACCAATAATTGTTGTGGCGCCAGTTTTACTAATTTCTGCTAAAGTCTGGGCGATCGCTTCAGTACCGACAGCAAACTTGTCAAATTCAAACACGCCCATAGGTCCATTCCAGATAACGGTTTTGCAATCAGCTAGAGCTGCTTGAAAAACTTTAACCGAGTCAGGTCCAATATCTAAACCCATACGGTCATCGGGGATATGGTCAATGGAAACAGTGACAGCATCAGCATCGGGTCCGAATTTATCAGCTGCGACAATATCCGTAGGTAACAACAAAGTCACACCACGTTCCGCTGCTTTTTTCTCTAGAGAACTGGCCAGTCCCAATTTGTCCTGTTCTACTAAGGACTTGCCCACATTTAGTCCCCGCGCTTTGTAGAAGGTAAAAATCATCCCTCCGCCAATAATCAATTTATCGCACTTTTCTAACAGGGTTTCAATGACACCGATTTTACTAGAAACCTTAGACCCACCAATAATGGCTACCAAAGGACGTTGAGGAACTTCAATAGCACCCTGCAGGTATTGTAACTCTTTTTCGACCAAATAACCAGCCACGGAAGGACTTAAATACTTAGTTACACCTTCAGTGGAAGCATGGGCCCGGTGAGCAGTACCAAAAGCATCATTAACATAGAAATCAGCATTAGCGGCTAATTGGCGGGCAAATTCTGGATCATTGTTTTCCTCTTCTTTATAGAAGCGGACATTTTCTAGCAATAGCACTTGTCCTTTTTCTAAAGCTGCTACCTGGGCGGTGACATCATCACCAATACAGTCATCAGTTTTGATCACCTCTTGTCCCAAAAGTTCAGAAAGACGTTTGGCAACGGGAGTGAGACGTAACTTCTCATCCACACCCTTGGGGCGACCAAAGTGGCTGGCTAAAATCACCTTAGCTCCCTTGCTGATTAAATCTTGAATGGTAGGGAGGGCGGCCCGAATGCGAGTGTCATCAGTAATATTCCCCTGATCATCCACGGGTACGTTAAAATCAACTCGTACCAAGGCACGTTTGTCAGAAATATCGGCAGCAGATAAACTTGCTAAACTTTTTTTTGACATGGCCAAACTCTCCTGATTCTGTTTTTGTTATTGTTTTGAAAGTATCACAATCCAGATTTTACCGGACTAAGGGGCATGGAGATAATTTATGTTTAAAACTGTTCTATTTCCCATTGATGGCAGTCGAGAAGCGCGAGAAGCTGTGGACATAGTTGTTAATATTGTCCAACAGTATAATAGCCGCCTAGTAATTCTATCAGTAGTGGAAGAAGTATCATTGGAGGAAACGAATGACACAGCAATGGCATCTCCGGAGTTGGTTGCCGGACTTTTACAGGAAGCCCAGAGTTTATTTTTTAACCATGGTATTAATCCAGAAGTGCTAGAAAAGCAGGGGAAAGCAGCTTTTACAATTTGTGATGTAGCAGATGAAGTAGGAGCAAATTTGATTGTAATGGGTTGTCGAGGTTTAGGTCTTACCCAAGAAGGTGTCAATGACAGTGTGACCACAAGGGTCATCAACCTCTCACCCTGTCCAGTTCTGGTTATCCCCTAGGAAATTGTAGATTTTGGATTTTTACTTTCCATCAAGCCCATTCTTGTAGGCTAAAATGTAGGTTAAGATAGAAAAAACTTCCAGCTACCACATACATTCGCTCAGTTGAATACAAGTAAAATGGGATTCTTTGACTCTGAGATAGTGCAACAAGAGGCCAAGCAGCTATTTGAAGATTATCAGGCACTAATTCAGCTTGGTAATAACTACGGCAAATTTGACCGTGAAGGCAAAAAGCTGTTTATTGAACAAATGGAAAACATGATGGACCGTTACCGCGTCTTTATGAAGCGGTTCGAGTTATCAGAGGATTTCATGGCACAAATGACAGTAGAGCAACTAAAAACCCAGCTCAATCAATTTGGTGTGACCCCACAGCAAATGTTCGAGCAAATGCATCTGACTCTGGAGCGCATGAAAACCGAGCTAGAAAAACAGGTGTAGATTGTCAATAGTTAACAATTCCTCCTAATTTGACTTGGGACGGGGAAACTGGGAAGGTGATTTAAAATTCTCCACTGGCACGTTTTCTAGGGCTTGCACCATAAAATCACGCCAGATAGGGGCAACCATTCCACCACCAGTCGCACCACTGGATAATTGCAGGTTATCATCCCTTCCCACCCACACTGCTGTTGTCAGTTGTGGCACCGTACCCACATACCAAATGTCTTTTTCTGAGGATGTTGTTCCTGTTTTCCCTGCTGATGGCCTACCCAATGCTGCTCCTTTACCTGTACCGCTGGTCACTACTGACTGCATAATGTCTATGGTAGCTGCTGATGCCCAAGAATCCAGAACTCTCTGAGGTTTGGGTGTATTATCTAATATAACATTACCGCTACTATCAGTAATGCGTACTATTACTGTGGCTGGAGACTGCCATCCATAATTAGCAAAGGTAGCGTAGGCACTGGCCATTTCTAGTGGTGTAACCCCAATTGCACCAAGAGGTAAGGATGTTACTGGCTCCATAGGACTCATAATACCCAAAGTCCGACAGGTTTCCACCACCTTATTCATGCCTATGCTTTTACCAAGTTTAATTACAGGTATGTTACGGGACTGGGCTAAAGCGGTGCGAATAGACATTGCACCGCTAAAACCACCATCATAGTTTCTGGGATAGTACCAACCATTGCCATCTCGATAACTCACAGGAGCATCCAATATGGTGCTATCCGGTGTATACTTACCCGTAGCAAAGGCGGCATAGTAAACAAAAGGTTTAAAAGAAGACCCAGGTTGTCTCTGAGCTTGAGTTGCACGATTGAACTCACTTGCTTTAGCATCTACGCCACCAACTAAAGCTTTGACAAAGTGTGTGCGTGGATCTATAGCAACTAAAGCAATTTGGTTTTTCCGCAGTCCCTTGCCAAGTAAATCCTGGTGCCATCTACTTACAGTGGATTCTGCCATGATTTGAAACTTAGCATCAACGGTAGTTTGCACACGCATACCCCCTTTAAGCAGTGCATCTCGACCGAACCTTCTGGAGAGTTCCTGGGCCACAGTGTTGCTAATATAGGGTAGAGCACTACCTTGAAAAGATCTAATTCGACCTAATGTAATTTTCTCATTAATTGCCTGGTCATATTCTTTAGAGGTAATCCAATCCAGTTCACGCATTCTACCCAAAACTTCTCTTTGTTTTTGTTTAGCCTTTTTCATGCTTACAAAAGGACTAAATTCTTCCGGAGCTTGAATTAAGCCAGCCATCATTGCTGACTCGCCCAAGGTTAAAAATTCTGCGGATTTGTTAAAATAGGTACGAGCTGCTGTTTGGGCACCATAGTTGTTGTGACCCCAATACACCTGATTGAGGTACATTTCCAAAATTTCATTTTTCTCTAGAATTTGTTCTAGACGAATGGCTAAGACTGCTTCTGCTAGTTTACGAGTAAATGCTCGTTTATGGGACAAAAACAGGTTTTTAACCAGCTGCATGGTGATGGTAGAGCCACCTTCTTTTACTCCACCAGCTACTAAGTTAACTACCAGGGCCCTTCCCACACCGGAGGGATTAATCCCATGGTGACCGTAAAAGTGACCATCTTCACTAGCAAGTACGGCACGTTTAAGATTAGGGGAAATCCTGTCTAGGGGGACAACTTGACGGTTAGCTTCACCATGAATACTGGCTAAAAGCTTACCTTTAATATCATATATGAAGGTGGTTTCTGTAGGAGAGAAACTGCGTAACTGTCTAACATCTGGTAAATTGCGGAAACTAATAGCCAGTCCCACCAGGGATCCGGCTATAATAGAGCTGGATAGCAAAGTAACAGATAGTAGAGTTGCACCAGCTACTTGACCTACTCCTTTAAAAAATTCAAAGCCAGGCGAAACATGCTCTTGGGAGTTTTTGTTTGTAAAAGTTCTAGAAGACACAGCGATTTTACTTCCTCACTAATAAATTTAAATGTAATTGATGAAATGGAAAAAAGAGGTTAATTTTTTGCAATTATAGTAGTTTGGCACAATAGAAAATGACTTTATATGGCTAAAGATTTCTCCTGGTTGTATCGTGGTGTGGCGGAAATTTTTCCCCAATCCCATGATACTGATAGTGAAACTGAAAGTTTGGAAAAGCGTTTATTAAATGCTGACCATCCTTTGCGAATTAAATTGGGTATTGATCCTACCGGTGCGGATATTCATCTGGGTCATAGCATCCCAGTTAGAAAACTGCGGGCCTTTCAAGATGCTGGTCATACTGCGGTTTTGATTATTGGTGATTTTACTGCTAGAATTGGCGACCCAACAGGTAAGTCAGATGTGCGTCGTCAACTGACAGAAGAGGATGTGTCACAAAATGCCCAAACCTATCTTGAACAGGTAAGACCAATTTTAGATTTTGACACACCTGGGAGATTAGAGGTACATTATAATTCTCAATGGCTTTCCGGTTTGGATTTAGCCAAAATATTAGAGTTGCTGTCAACCATGACAGTGGGTCAGATGTTGGCTAAGGAGGGTTTTGCCGAACGTTATAAAAAAGAGAATCCTATTTTTCTTCATGAGTTCCTCTATCCTTTGATGCAGGGTTTTGATTCGGTGGCTATTAAATCTGATGTAGAATTGGGCGGTACTGATCAGAAATTTAACATTGCAGTAGGTCGGGATTTACAACGGCATTTTGGTTTACGTCCTCAGTTTGGTTTACTATTGCCCATTTTAATTGGAACTGATGGTATTCAAAAAATGTCTAAGTCCCTGGGCAATTATGTGGGGTTGTCGGAACATCCCTCCCAAAAGTACCAGAAACTACAAGGTGTTCCGGATCATCTGCTGACTCAGTATTTTGAATTACTGACGGATTTACCTTTAGACACCTTGCCAGATAATCCACGAGACCGCCAACAGTTCTTAGCTTGGGAAATTGTCCGCCAATATCATGGTGAAATCCAGGCTAATCAGGCCCAGGAGGCGGCAAAAAGTAAGGGGAAGGAAGGCGTATTACCGGAGTTTTCTTTGGCTAATATCACTCAATTCCCTGCCAAATTAGCTCATATTCTCTCGGCTTCTGGTTTGTGCAAAAGCACAGGGGAAGGTAAAAGAAAAATTCAAGAAGGTGGTGTGCGCTTGGACAGTGAAAAGATTACCGATGTGGATTTGACCTTTTTTGGTCCCGGAGATTTATCTGGTAAAGTTTTACAAGTAGGTAAAAAGAACTTTGTTCGTATTGTTCCATAGTTATCCATCCTCATAAATCACAAGTAAAAGTCCATGATTGCCAGTGAACGGATTATTGTTCCCTTAGATGTGCCAACTTTAGATCAGGCGATCGCATTAATAGAATTGCTACCAGACGTGTCCTTTTGGAAGGTTGGTTTAGAATTATTTACCAGCGTTGGTCCGAGGATTCTGGATGTTTTAAAATCCCGCCAGAAGCGAGTTTTCCTAGATTTAAAGTTTCACGACATTCCTAACACAGTAGGGAGTGCTTGTCGTGTTGCTGGTACTTATGGGGTGGATTTGTTGACAATTCACGCAACTTGTGGTAAGGATTGTCTTATGGGGGCGATGGACGCATTGTTCCAGGGAGCTAGTGGTGCAGCACCACCAAAATTAATTGCCATTACCTTGTTGACTAGCATTTCAGCACGAGATTTAGCTTTTGACTTAAAAATTCCCTTGGAATTGCCTGAATTCGCATTACAAATGGCACTCTTGGCTGAAAATGCTGGTTTAGATGGGGTAGTTTGTTCTCCCCAGGAGGTAGCACAACTGCGGGAAAGTTGTCGACCAGATTTTTTGTTGGTTTGTCCTGGAGTGCGCCCAGTGTGGGCCAATAAGGATGACCAAAAACGTTCTTTGTCTCCCGTGCAAGCTTTACAATCTGGTGCTGATTATTTAGTAATTGGCAGACCTATCACTGCTGCTACTGATCCGTTGAGCGCCTGGGCAAAGATATGTGAGGAACTAGGTTCAATTCAAAATCTATCATCTACTAGCTGAGAAAGTTCATCTATGAACTTTTGAGAAATCCCCGGTTTTCTAAACCGGAGGAGCTTAATGACTAACCACTAACCATTGATGATTTATGATTATTGGGTGTTGTGATTGTGAATAGACTATTTTTCCTACCTTATTCCTTTTATTACTGCCTATTTGTTTTTTTATCTCCTACCTACGCTAAAAATACTGCTTATGAACCCATAAACTACCCATCCAAAACCAAATTTACCACTTCTTGTTCTCAACAGAGTTGGGAAAATTTAACTACTCAGTTAATGCTTGATTTACCTAGTTATGCCAATCGGGTGACCCAACGTTCTCGTCGTCTTGGTCTAGGTGTTGACCTTTATCCCTATGTTATGGTAGCGGGGAGATCTGAGTTTAAATCTTTACCTTTAAATCCTAATATTAATACGGATTCCAGTTATGTATCCAAAGGTGTGGAACAGCTATTTTTTACTACGTTAGAACGACAATATAGCAAGGAAAAATCAATAGAGTTACAACAGTTCCACTGGTTATTTGTGACCAAAACTCCATCAGGTTGGCGATTGGTAATGATGTTTAGCCAAGCAGGTGAATATCCATTAAAATCAGTTATATCCCCACCTAGAAATAGTAGTAATGGAGTTATTGCGCAAGCTGTTAAATTGTGGTTACGAGACTGTCAAGCAGGAAGTTTAAGAAGTTAACTAATGTTAGATTGTTAATATATTTTGCGATCGCCCAAAAATCCTGAACCAAGAACAGAATTTAGCTAGTTTTAGTTTTTTATGAGCAATCAAGAACGGATAGATAACATGGAAAACCAACTGATTGATATTAGATTAGCTGTGAGCGCACTTCTAGAAACATCTGTTATATATCAGCGCAACTTTGAGGTGATGCAGCGTAACTTTGACAATGTGGTTGTAGAAATGAGACAGATGCAATCAGAAATGAGAGAAATGCAATCAGAAATGAGAGAGATCCAGTTAGAAATTAGGGAGATGCAATCAGAAGTAAGAGAAATACAACTAGATGTGAGGGGTTTACAAACTGAAAATCGTCGCATTTTAGATATTCTCCAAAATCTTCCACCTGGGGGAAATTATGAGTAATCAAGAACGGATGGATAGCATGGAAAACCAACTGATTGATATTAGATTAGCTGTGAGCGCACTTCTAGAAACAGTGGCTATACATCAGCGCAACTTTGAGGTGATGCAGCGTAACTTCGACAGTGTGGTTATAGAAATGAGAGAGATGCAATCAGAAATTAGGGAGATGCAATCAGAAATTAGAGAGATGCAATCAGAAGTAAGAGAAATACAACTAGATGTGAGGGGTTTACAAACTGAAAATCGTCGCATTTTAGATATTCTCCAAAATCTTCCACCTGGGGGAAATTATGAGTAATCAAGAACGGATGGATAGCATGGAAAACCAACTGATTGATATTAGACTAGCTGTGAGCGCACTTCTAGAAACAGTGGCTATACATCAGCGTAATTTTGAAGTAATGCAGCGTAACTTTGACAGTATGGTTACAGAAATGAGAGAGATACAGTTAGAAATTAGAGAAATGCGATCAGACACTAGAGAAATGCAATCAGAAATTAGGGAGATGCAATCAGAAGTAAGAGAAATACAACTGGATGTGAGGGGTTTGCAAACTGAAAATCGTCGCATTTTAGATATTCTCCAAAATCTTCCACACTGGGGGAAGTTATGAGTAAT
>NZ_LMVE01000074.1:0-6020 GCF_001432185.1 Cylindrospermopsis sp. CR12
GCGGATACCGTCGATGTCCACGGGGGGAGCAGCAATAAAAGCAATGATGAAGCAAGTAGTAGCTGCGAGAAGGGTGGGGATCATTAACACGCCGAACCAGCCAATATAAAGGCGGTTGTTGGTGCTGGTGATAAATTCACAGAAGCGATCCCATACGTTGGCGCTTTGGCGCTGTTGAATGGTGGTGGTCATGTTTTTATAAATGCGGTTTAACCGGAGGTTTATGTATGTTCAGGTAGGTGTTTCTACCTTATGAACTTATATTAAGACAGATGTTTAGTTTTGTAAAGGGGTTTTTACAAAATTTTTAATAATTTTGCCAATTAGGGATTTTCCTATATGTGGTAGGGGTTTCCGGGTATTAAGTTACTAGTCCTAACGCTCAAGTTAGCTTTTTACTGATTGTTGAATAGACTTTGATTTGATTATTTTTATATATACACTATTATAGGAATTATGATAAAAAATGCGATCGCTCTTTTTGTTAGTATAAACTCCAGTCAAAGTACCCAGGATGGGATATGATATAGTTAAGTTGTGTATATATAAAAAAGTGACATAAACAATACCCAATCGCTTTGGCAATAACTTAAAATATGCAATAGATGTGATGTAAGGTGTGTTAATGCAATTTAACGCACCCTACCATAGGAACGATCGAACTTGACTATTCAAGTGGGGAGGGATTGGTTGCGAAGGTCACAGGAATTTTAGGACGATTGCGAAGCACTCCCTACGGGAGCTCGCCTTCTTGAGATTAATACTGAGGAACTGTTGGGAGATTTTGCGTTTCAAGTCTTTCAATTTTAGGATTTATTTTGTCTGTACTAAGTTCTAATCATTGGTCCGTGTAATGAAATCAAACAATATGGAGAATATAGAACCCAAAGATTAGTATTAGAAGCATGGGATAAAATAATTCGTAATTCGTAATTATTTTGTCAGAATCAGGATAACCAGGATTAAAGGATGTACAGGATGTAAGTGTTTTATTGTCTATGAAAAATAGAGATTTGGGGATGATGTTTAATAAATGAAATGTAAAGTTTTATACTATCTGCTTTCATTGGTCATTGGTTGACCATAATGATAATTGTATTTTATAATCTTAAATATTCCCCAATAAATTATCAATAACATCCTGATTCTGACAAAAAAATCATTCATGTATACAGAAGACCAAATCAAAAACCTATTTGGAAATAAAACAGTAGAATACATAAAAAATAAAAATACAGGTGGTGTTAGCAACAGCAAAGGTAACACTTACGAAAACATCTTTGCTATCTACAAAATATCATCATTATCTAAAAGTATTATAGAAGATGAAAGAGAAATTTATTTATTAAGCCAATGTCTATCTTTTATTGATGACTTAGTTATTGAACTCACATCAGAAAACACACTGCAACATTATCAACTAAAAAATAGTTCTAATATCACTTGGGGAACAGGTGAAAAATCAATAAATGACGACTTTAAAAAACAGTATGAATTAAACAAATCAATTTCCAAAGAGTCAAAACTTGCCCTAGTAGTTTCTTCTTTAGAACTCCGAGATAAATTACAAGCGAACATTCCTGATGATATTAAAAATTATAGCCAAGTAATTTACTTCTACTTTGCCGATAGTCTGCCTAAAATAATTGCTCAAGAACCTGAATTTAGACGTTCATTAGAGTATTTGTGTGCTTTTGAAAACCCAGAGCCAGATAAACTTGAATGTTTGGCTACAGTTTTACTAGGTGCTTGGGTAGCTAGTGAAAAATCTAAACTACCTATTATGGATATTCTCCAAAAAGCTCAAGACTTCATTCCTTCATATATTCGTTCCTTTAAAACAGAACTACAGCTAAATCCAGAAATAAAAGAAATCTTTGATAAAATAGACGGTTTCACATATAATTTAACCAGAGGGTTTTTACAATGGGAGTATTTCGACGGACTAAATGCAGGAACATTACCTTACAGTATCGAAACAGCAAGGTTTCAAAAATTTCAGGAACTTATTAAAAAAAATCGCCCTACTTCCTTTGAAGATTTGGAGGTGTTCTTGATATGACTAGGTTATATACAGATATTTGCAACCAAGACGTTCGGAAATTACTGGAAACATTAGCCAATAAGGGTGTCAATCCAGACCAGTACAAAGAAACTATGACCAAGATAGGTGATAATCTTGGTAATTTCTTGCTGACTAAAATTAATGATAAAACTTCTGATATATACCTTGCTTGTACAGTAGAAGATGCTGATTTTTTAGCTAAAGGCATACTTTCAGAATTAGAAAATCATTATCACAATATTGGCTTTGCTTGTTTTTGGAACAAGCGATTTTCTCCATTTGAAATAGAAGATTTAAAAGTAGCTCCCATCCTCAAAAAATATCAAGAACCTTCCCATGGGAAGGTTCAGTATTTGATTGTAATTAAATCTATTATTTCTGGTGCTTGTGTAGTCAGAACTAACTTAGTGAACTTGATTCAAAAAATAGAACCAGAGAAGATATTTATAGTTGCACCTGTCATTTATAAAAATGCAGAGCAAAAACTCAAAGATGAATTTGACGAAAATATTTATAGTAAATTTGAATTTCTTTATTTTGCTAAAGACGATGAACGCACCAACGAAGGTGAAGTAATACCAGGAATAGGAGGTAATGTCTATTTAAGATTAGGATTTGATGGACAAGATAATAAAAATGAATATATCCCCGAAATCGTGAAAAAGAGACGTTCTCAATTTATGCGTCAAAAACAGGAAATTCATCTCTCAAAAAATATCAGTAACTAAATCAAATAAACTACCTTGTTTCACTTGATTTTCTTCCTCATATCTGATATTTTTAACTTTTTGTACTGCAATGTTTACATAATTTGGATTGATTTCAATACCTATTGCTTTACGTCCTGTTTTTATAGCTGCTTCTGCTATTGAACCAGAACGGATGAAAAAGGTTGTAAGGTAATTGCATTTTTCTTGACCCCGGACATAATAACTTATAATATGAGAGTTTGTCAACTCATGGGAACACATTGTTGTAACTTGGGATATGTAAGCATTTCTTCTGATTAAAGGTGCGATTGCCTCCAGGGTAAGAGCATATCAACCAGATTTGACACAACAGGAGAACCTAATGTGTTGACCTCTCTACCACTTTGGGAATCTCCTCCCCCATGGTGCTGTTCATATATTTTATGGTAAACTCTGTCCAAATCCAACTATCACCTCGCTGCTCAAATTGAATACCTGTACTAAATTCATGGATTTCGTGGATTTTATTGTTAGATGAGTTCATGTTTTTAGTTGACTTTGCCCATAGTTGTCAATGTTTTTAAAAACTAGTTCCCAATTCATGGGTTTGTTTATTTTTTCCTACCTGGATGGGTTGGTGTTTGAGTGCGATCGCATTTTTTTGTTAGTATAAACTCCAGTCAAAGTACCCGGGAGAGGAACTGTTGGGAGATTTTGCGTTTCAACTCATGGGATTCTTGTGATTTGTGGTCTAAGTATCCTGTAGGTTGAATATTTTTTTGTGACTCTTGGAATTTATAGATGGATTGGGCAATCTTCCTTTTGTGCGTCTGTTGAATTTTATCTGTTTGGAAGGTAACATAGTCAATATTTTTATATTCATTCATACCTAGAGATTTAAGGATTGACTGGAATATCAACTGTTTTGTTAATGTCGGTTTCTTGGGTAAGTTGATGGTTTTTTCTTCTGGAGATGGTTTGGGATCTGAATTTGCCAATTTGTTATTTTCCACATCGCTCTCTTCCTTCTCTCTAATGGTTGTGATGATAATTTCATTAATCGTGTACTTGGTTTTAGTCCAATATCTTTCTTCTATAGCTTCATTTATAAATGTCAATTTCATCACTTTATTGATGTCCGTTTTTAGTCTGTTTTTCAAGGAAGAATAATCTATGCTTGTTTTTTGAACTTTTTGTCCTAATAAACATAATCCAAACATATTATTTCCCCGACATTCCTCACCTTTTTGTGGAATTATCTTTTTCTCTAAATTGTGTTTAAGTTGATAACTATAGATGGCAATTAGCCATTGTCTTTCAATTTTAGGATCTATCTTGTCTGTACTGATTTCTAAGTCCCTATATCTAAGTGTTTTATCTGAGAGAATTAGTGGTATTGTTCCTGTAATTCTTTCGGTAATATCGGTAATATCAGAATATTTTTTCTTGGAGGACAGTTTTGCTAGGGGTGATGATTTTTGTCTTCCTTGGAAAACTTCATCAACAGTTTTAGTCATTACTGTCTGAATCTCCTTAAAAGAATAGTGATTCTTACTATCGAAAACTATTAGGTAACAGTTTTGATCTTGAACTGATTTTTCGCATAAATATTCCCTGGCTTCATTAGTATTGATATAATGCTGCCAAGTTCTGGAACCGATTAACCAACCGCTCCCTAAGATTAACAGTGAAACGGGAATAACAAATACAAGTTTCATATCTACATCCTGGTTAAAAAAGTCAATAATGCCATAAACTAAATGGATAATAATATCTAAAGTTGTCTTTCGTTCAATTCGTAAACCATAAACATAAACAAATGGTGGAAGATTATTCTGTTTCTTAGCTATTTCATAAAATAAATGTCTTCTTACAAATCCATCACTAACTTGATAAAAGTATCCAGCCAAAGCATACTCTTTTAACTGTTCAAACAATTGAGCTAAAGGTCGGTAATATTGGCATTTATCACATCTCTTTTGGATATCTTGCCAGCTGTAAATTAAACTTTTCCAAACCCTCAGTCCAAATTTGGGGGTAATTTTATCAGGCGTGTTTTTTTTCGAGTGGTGATCATGAATCAATTTTAGATCATCTTTAATGTTACTTATAAACTGATCTCGAGCATTAAACCAAATGGTATCTCCACTCTTGGCTAATAACCAATATACGCCATCTACTGATATTTTACCATTTAATAAATTGGGTAACAAGTAAGTAGTTCCTGCTGCTATTTGCTTCTTGGGAAATAGTGGCTGAATACCTTTTTGCAATTTTAGTGATATTCTTTGATTCTCATTAATTTCACTAGCTTTTTGGATGTTCAACCACCACAAAAATTCCGGTAGGGTATGTGGAATGACTAATGCTCTGAGTGTGATTAATCTGACTAAATGGGGAGTATATATCTTCTCTCGCAGCGCAATATCAGCACCTTCTTGATTGAAAAGTGTTTCCCAATCTTGGGAAGTAACTTCCTTATCCTTTAGTCCATCTACAATTGTTTGTACTGCTTCAGGTTTGAATTGGGATCTGTGGATTAATTTGCGAATCCCCTGTTTGAGCAATGTTTCAGTTTCTGGGTTCATATTTATTTGGGTGTGTTCCTTGTTTACTGCATTTCTGTCCACTCTACTCGCAGCTGCGATCGCTCTGTTTATTCCATCTCTTGCTTTTTGGGATGCTGGTTTAATCACCTGAAATCTTTCTGGTTTGACTAGTGCTTCTACATCAAATGCCCAACATACTGGTAGTCCATTTTTACAGGAGTTCCATTTGTTAATTGCTAATACGTTGATGGTATATAAATCATACTGGACATTTGGCTCTAAAACTATGGGACTTAATTGCTGAAATAGGGAGTATTCCTCCACTTGTGGTTCTGTTTGTAAATCTGACGGTTGTTCCTCTGTAGATGGTTGTTCTAAAGGGGAGGGGATTGGAACCTCCCCTGTACCCACCTGTGGTTTAGTTTGTACCTTGAATAATGGTAATATTTGCTCTAAATCTGGTGGTTGTGGTATCTCCCCTTCAAATATATGGGGACTACCCTCATCTTGTTGATCCAGAGGATTAAATGTTGGTCGGTTATTTTGTTCCCACCAGGCTAATATCACCCTCAGTTTATGATCTCCCCGACATAAAAAATAACGGTGAAAAGCTGCACTCCTCCCTACTTCATCTCTCCCCCTGGTAACCACTGCTATCACTGACCAAATATCATCCCCGCTCCCTAATATTCTGGCAATTATTGCTGGTTTCTCTGT
>NZ_LMVE01000075.1:0-2250 GCF_001432185.1 Cylindrospermopsis sp. CR12
TTCCGGGATTTTTTAAGGATATATATAGGCTTTTTCCCCCTTGGTACTTTTTCTATTTCGCTCATAATAATGTCCTCAAATTGTTTAGTTGCTTTATCCGTCAAATCCCTAATCCTTACCCTTATCTCTGGGAAATTGCAGAGTTTAATACGGAGGTGTAATCACTTAAATTGGTGTTATTGCGATACTCAGCTAGAATCTTACCATTGCCAGGGGAAATAATAGTAACACTACCTGTTTGTGATTTATTTTTGGCTAAGAATTCACCCAAACCTAATTTTTTGGCTTTAACTTCTGATTCACTCACCTTGGTTTTATTGGTTACATCAAGGACAATAAAATGTGCTTTTCCTTGATATTGTTTTTTTAATTGAGAGAGGGTAGGGGCAATGTTTTTACACTTAGAGCACCAACTGGCATAAATGTCAACTACCACTGGTTTACCTTGTAATTCCTTGGCTAAGGCTCCGCCAACATTTCCTGCGATATAGGCATTAGCCGTATAGGAACTAGTCTGGCTCTGTGAAGTTAACATACCAGTAGAAGCAGAAACATTTAGGGTACTGGGAATAGTCAGAGTAACAGGAATAGCAAGGCTGAGTAAGTATAGGCCAGGCCAAAATGAGGTTGATTTCTGAAACATGGTTAAATTTCCTTTCTGGATTTTATTCTCCTCATATTTTACCATGTTGGCTAAATTAGAGTAAAAATGCGATCGCGAAGTAATCCCACCCCAACAAAGTCACTTTGGATGATGATAGGGAGTGGCTGCAATTTTATTGCGGATACTGGTATGGTAAACTAGTTTTCGTTTATGGTCATATCAGGGAAAACAAGTACAAATCATTAAACCTATGCAAATAAAACTGGTTTCTGAAAATAAAATTACTCAAGAACAGGTAGAGCAGGTTTTTAACTTGCCGATCGCTATTGGTAGAGATTTATCTGAGTTACCTCCCAATTTGAACAATGAACCGGTTAGTCCAATAGTGCTATTAGATAATAACCGCCAAATCTCTCGATTTCACGCTCAAATCAGATTGAATAATAATCGGGTTTATTTAGAAGATAAAAGTAGTAATGGTACTAAGGTTAACGGCAAATTACTGGTAAAACAAGGTCAGGTTTTAAACACTGGTGATACTATAATCATTGGTGGTTACACAATAACTGTAGTGATTCTTGAAGGTGGTGGTCAGGATGAGGGCACAGTTATTGTAGGTGAAGCTGCAACAGTTTTTAATTTTGACCCTCAAAGTCAAGTATTACCAGCATCACGACTGGAACCTATACCAAATGTTGCATCATCTATCTCTTTTAATCCTCATACGGGCATTCTAGAACAGCAAGTAAGTTCTTCCCCATCTATTTCCCGTTCTGAATTCCCTTATAATTTAAGCTTTTGGCACAGACCACAGATTTCCCTAAGAGAAATTGAGAGTAGTGGGTTCCTGGTGCGAGAAACGGAATATCTCGCCTGTGGGGGAGGAATGGGCAGTTTTGTCTGGGTGGATATGTTGAGAATTGCAGGGGTTAAAACAGAAAATATTAAAATCCTCAGCAATCAAGAAAAACCCTATCAACGATATAAAACCCTGCTTAAAAACTGCCAAATCTCTGAAGATAAACGCATTCGCTCCGGTTCTGATTCTTGTCCTGATAATATTTGGGGATGGCCAGGATATGGATTAAGAGATGCTAAAAAAGCTTTGTTTTCCGGACAAATAGGTGCTGCTATAGGATTTTTATGGCAGGTGTTTGCAGAACCAGTTCATGCTGATACTTATACTCCTATAGCTGGAGATGTATTTGACTCTATGGATCGGGAATCAGAACGCATAAATTGGCAGAAAATGTTAGAACCTGGAGCCATTCTCAGTTTACGTCAAACAGAGGATGGGAGATATTGTATTGCATACTGTAGCGATCCACAAAATCGTAGGCATTACCAGTTTTTGTTAGCTAGATATGTTCACATTTGCACTGGTTATCCTGGACTGAAACTATTACCAGATTTAGAAAAATACCGTCAGGAATATCCTCAAGAGACGGGAAATAGTCGAACAGTTGTCCAGGGTTATGAGGAACACGACCACATTTATACTCATTTGGAGAAACATGGTGGAACTCTAATTTTAAGAGGTTCAGGAATTGTAGCATCACAGGTGTTGGATAGAATATACCAAGCTCGTAAAAGAAATAAAAATATTGATGTCATTCATTTGAATCGTAATCCGCGTAGTGGGAATA
>NZ_LMVE01000075.1:2453-3018 GCF_001432185.1 Cylindrospermopsis sp. CR12
ATTGATTGTACCGGGTTAATTTCCGACCCGCTCCAAAGTCCATTTTTGAAGGATTTAATTAATCACTATGATTTGGATTTAAATCCGGATAGAAGGTTGTATGTGAAAAACAATTTTGAAATTAGGCAATTGCGTCACCCTAGAGATTCTCAATCGCGTGTGTATGCAGCTGGGATTATTACTCTAGGGGGTCCCTATGCACCGGTGGATACGTTTTTAGGACTGCAATACGCCGCCCATAGATCAGTGGAAGCTCTAGCAGCAATTAAAGCACCAGGTGTAAGATACATTCAGGGTATTTATTCTGTTTGGCAATGGTTCAAATGGGCCTTAAATTTAAAACCTTAATTGGGACTAGGAATTTTAATCAGCTGTAATCAACTTTAATTAGCAATTAGGTGTTATGACTCCAACATTATTAGGGCGTTGGCAAACGCGGGTTTTGTTGTTATTGACGGTGGGTAATTTAGTTTCTTTACCTTTTGCTTGGGGATTTTTAGGACATGGGTCTGCCATTTACTTTTGGGTTGTGTTTTATGTGGGATTATTTGGGTTAGCTTGGGAC
>NZ_LMVE01000076.1:0-1262 GCF_001432185.1 Cylindrospermopsis sp. CR12
ACCAACTCATTAACACATGGTTATGCACCAATAGAACAGTATCAAAGAAAAGCTAATTTTGGACCACATACAGATGTATATGCTTTAGGGGCAACTCTATATTACGTATTAACGGCTAACGGATTACGGTTAAAGGGGGAATCATCACCAATCCCAGCAGTAAACCGCAAATATGATGAGGAGGAACTACCAGAACCTAAAAGTTACAATCCTAGTATTAGCAAGAAAGTGAATGATGCCATAATAGCTGCAATGGCTATAAATCCTGAGCAGAGAACGAAAAATATAGAAGAATTTAGAAAAGACTTGGGTTTGATAGAATCTAAATCATTACCAAAAGAGGAAGTTCTAACGGTAAAACAACCAGAACCACAAAAAAAAGAACTAATAAAGGCAGAAAAATCTGTTGAATCAGAGGTGATCCCTAGGAGGTACACAAAATTAGAAACCCTATTAAAAGCTCAAAATTTTAGAGAAGCAGATAAAGAAACAAGGAGTGTAATGTTAGCAGTAGCTAACAGACAAAGCGGGGGTTATTTAAGAGTGGAAGATGCAGAAAATTTTCCCTGTCAAGAATTGCGCACCATTGATAATTTGTGGTTAAGATATAGTCAGGGTAAATTTGGTATATCTGTCCAACAAGAAATATACAAAAACCTGGGGGGAACAAAACAATATCGTGTGAATGTATGGAGATCCTTCGGAGACAGGGTGGGATGGAGAAAACAAGGTTCATGGCTCTATTACAAAGATTTAAACTTTTCATTATCCGCACCAACGGGTCACCTCCCGGGTGTGGGGGTTTTTGGGGGTTTTTGGGTGGTTGGGGGGGGTTTGGTGGTGTTCGGTCGCACGCTTCTTCGCCCGCACACAGGGGTTAGTTTAGAGGAGTTTTATGTGGTATTCTATGGGTTTAGAATGAGGGCACTTCCCTCCTGTCAAGACATGTAGAGTGTAACCCATAAAGGTTTGATAGTATTGTTAACTTTTGTAAATAACAAGAAATTAACGAAACCTTGCTAGTTCCAGGGTTTCGGATACCTGGTACTATTTATTTTTAGGATTAGGTGTATAACAATTTGCCTTGACAAATATTGTTGCTGCCTTTATTATTTCCTCATTAGTTATGTCTAACTCATCCCAAAAAAGCTTTAGCTGTCCTGGTGATGTTCCCTTCTTTTTTTGATTTGGTTTCATCCCCGCCAAAAGTTTACTCCCCCAGCGGTTTTTTTCCACCTTTTTCGGTTGAGGACGATATTTTT
>NZ_LMVE01000077.1:0-1687 GCF_001432185.1 Cylindrospermopsis sp. CR12
AATTTAACCAGTGCATAATTTTAGGCAGATCTGAGGGCTGTAATGGTTCTATTAAATAATGGGGGTGTTGGGTTTCATGCTTCAACCCAACCTACGTTTATCTTCCGGTGTTTAGATTAAAAAGAAGAGCGCTAGTTTTCCTCAGGGAAAATTCTGAAGATTTTGAGGGGCGTGCATTTAGAAAATGCCCCTCCAAATATCCCAAAACCCTTAAAATAACTGATTTATCCTTTGACGGAAAACGTTTACCGTCAACCTTTTACGAACCGGGAACCGAACATGAAACGTGCCTAGATGAGAGCGTGCCTTGCAATCGCCCGCAGGGAGTGCTGCGCAATCGCCCTTTTCATTCCTCACCCCTTAACTCAAGCTATATTAAAAACATACCCTACCCTGTAAATTTAAATGTATAAACCATTCACCTATATATTTATAACCTCTGGAATCATATCTACAGTCCTATTCTCATCCCAGCTCACCCCAGCTCAAACAATCCCCCAACATCGCTTATTATCTCATCCCATTATCCAGGATATTGCCCAAAAAACCATAGTCCAAATCAACAGTGACGCTCACCCCGGTGGTTCCGGTGTAATTGTCAAAAAAGAAGGCACCATATATACCGTACTCACCGCCAATCATGTGGTATGTGATAGACTTGGTACTACCAAAATTCGCTGTCGCCAAGACTTTACTTATACTGTTAGAACTCATGATGGCAAAGAATATCCCATCAAAGAACTCCAACTTATCCAAAAAACCGTTCAGGACCCTGACCTGGCTTTAGTCACCTTTCAATCCAATGAAAATTATCAAGTTGCATCCTTGGGTAACTCAGAGAACCTAACCATAGGAGCTGATATTTCCGTAGCTGGATTCCCCGCCATTTTTGGCACAGTGGGTAAGCAACGAAGTTTTACCATCACTGTTGGTAAGGTAGTTGTCAAACACTTAGATCCCCCCCAAGGCTATGGACTGGTTTATAATGCTACCACCCATATTGGTAATAATGGGGGTCCCGTTTTTAATGCACAAGGTCAGGTAATTGCCATTCACGGACTCGAAGATACCAACGCCCTTTCTGAAAAAACTGGCTTTAATGCAGGTATTCCCATTAATATCCTATATGGTTTTTTACCCAGAACCTTCTTTAATTCCACCCCATCACCCAGTTCCCACACTAACCCATCCCAGCTCCCATCTTCTAAATATACAAAACTAGAAACCTTATTACAGTCTCAAAACTTTAGAGAAGCAGATATAGAAACAGACAGAGTAATGTTAGCAGTAGCTAACAGACAAAGCGAGGGTTGGTTCAGAATAGAAGATGCAGAAAATTTTCCCTGTCAAGAATTGCGCACCATTGACAATCTGTGGTTAAAATATAGTCAGGGTAAATTTGGTATATCTGTCCAACAAGAAATATACAAAAACCTGGGGGGAACAAAACAATATGATTGGAATGTATTGAGCTCCTTCGGAGACAGGGTGGGATGGAGAAAACAAGGTTCATGGCTCTATTACAAAGATTTAAACTTTTCATTGTCCGCACCAACGGGTCAACTCCCATTACTGCGTCATTTACGTACTTCCCTCTCTAGGTCATTTTCATGGCTCTATTACACGGAAAGTACGTACTTCCCTCTCGGTACACAGGGTTTATGGGTACTTCCCTCCTGTCAAGACA
>NZ_LMVE01000078.1:0-1058 GCF_001432185.1 Cylindrospermopsis sp. CR12
CACTTGTCATGGACTCATTTAGAGCTTCTAATAGAGTTGTTGGAAAATAAGGGATAATAATCAAGCAGACAAGTAGGGTGACACTAATAGAGTTGTTAGAAAATAAGGTGTAATATACATTTAGCAAAACAAAACTATAAAACTTACTAAAATGCAAAGAGACCTACAACAGCGCATTGAATCTATAAGTAACTATAACACTAGACTGAGACAATATATTACCGAATTAGAAATCTGTGTAGAGCAAATCAAGCAGGAAAAAGAAGATCAGCAAAAACAAATTGCTGAACTTTTAAAGGAACAGACCAAACTAAATGAAATGGTAGCTAAGTTGCAAACAGTCCAAGATGTGAGGCAAATGCAACAGGAACTAGAGAATAAAGAGGCTCAAATCAGGAATCTGCAAGAAAAAAACGAAGCTATACAGGCTGAAAACCTTAAACTGCAAGGTGAAATCACTACTCTGCAAGCAGCAAGAAATTCTGAGGACGAACAACAAACAACACCTTCAATACCTACACCTAGCAGGTATACAAATTTAGAAACCTTGTTAAAAGCTGAAAACTTTAAATTAGCAGATCAAGAAACAAGTAGTGTAATGTTAGCACTAGCTAAAAGACAAAAAGAAGGTTATTTAAGAGTAGAAGATGCAGAAAATTTTCCCTATGAAGAATTGCGCACCATTGACAATCTGTGGTTAAAATATAGTCAGGGTAAATTTGGTATATCTGTCCAACAAGAAATATACAAAAACCTGGGCGGCACAAAACAATTTAATTTGAATGTATGGAGATCTTTCGGAGACAGGGTAGGATGGAGAAAACAAGGTTCATGGCTCAATTACAGCGACTTAAACTTTTCGACACTCGCACCAGTGGGTCATCTCCCAACGGTGCGACTCGCACCAGGGTCATCTCACAGCGGGTGGAAGAATGGTGTTGGGGTTTGGGTTAGTCGGTCGGTCCTTCCCTCCTGTCAAGACATGTAGAGTTTAACCCATAAAGGTTTGATAGTATTGTTAAGTTTTGTAAATAACAAGAAATTTAACAACGGGAACC
>NZ_LMVE01000079.1:0-11294 GCF_001432185.1 Cylindrospermopsis sp. CR12
TAAAATACAATGCGCTCTTTGTCTAACTTGATAATGTCTACTTTCCTTATATATTCTATTTAATAATTTGGCAGTATCAAAAGTTAAATCTCTAATAAATCGCATAATTGTTCCTGTTTATTACTGTTCATAAGATACTTTATCACTTTATGTTTATAGTCGGCAATTTATTTTGCACGACTACTTAACAGTGTTTGGTGTTACTGTAAACAACAACCCAAGACATAAATTTGCTCAAATTTTCCCCGTCCTCAATTAACTTTTTGTTGTTCGCGCCAAATAGCTAGACGCATCTGTCTGCGCATCCTAACATACATCTCATGAAACGACTTCAGACAAGGTAGGAGATATAAGACAGGAGACAGAAATACAAACCTTGTATTTAGCTCTAGCTGAACTTCTGTTACTTCTTTCCCTTTCTATATCAACTTCACATCTTGGAGAAAAATATGAGTATCCTCATCGCTGACAAACGTATTGACACAACAATTAAATTGTACATTGATAAATATAGGTTGTCTACTTAAAAGGTATACATAAATGGCAAAGAAACTAGCATCAGGTGATTATGAACTAGATACAACTATGATGTTAAAAGTTCTATCAAGACTTGATTCCGGAGTAGGATGGGTTTCAGATTGGCTACATCAGAATGTTAGAAATAGTCCTAATAAAAGAAAAGTCATAGGTATATATGTACTAGAATACAGAGGACAACCTGGTGGATCTCGTACACAACATTATTGGAGAGTATATACTAATGATAACAGAGAAAAAGAAAGACTGGATCATGCTATCACATCTAATAATTCTGTAGTTACCACTCGGCAAGTCAAAAATGAAAAACAGACAGATGATGATTTTATTTCAGATGATAGTTTTGCTTGGAATGGATTAAAATTAAGATCTCCTGCTGAACAAAAAATTGCAGAAGAACTAGAAAAAAGAAAAATTTTGTTCTTTGCAAATGCTAGATGCAGAATTACTAATAGGAGCCTTAGTCTTAGAGAGACTAAAGAGGTTGACTTTCTAATTTATTACAGGGGGAATTCTCGGATACTAGAAGTTGACGGACGTGAATATCATCCATCAGCAGCAAAAGACCATCATAGAGATAGGCTTTTTGAAAGACAAGGTGTTCGTTGTACTAGATTTACTGCAACAGAATGCTTGAATGATCCTAGAAATGTTATCGATGAATTTTTAGAATTATTTGATGTTTATCAATTAAGCTCCAATTCTGAAAAGACTAAAGAGGTGAGTAGAGAAGAACAAATAAAAACAATAGACATTGATGATATTCCTTTATAAGAAGGTCTGAAAACATTGCTAAATAAGGTTCAACCTGTTATAAATAATTTTGCTTAATTCCTTAGCAATGTTGAAATTAGACTAATTCTTGATAAAAATGCACTACTACGAAAGGTAATTTTAATATTCGTTTTTTAGCGAAGAGGTTAATCATAATGGCAGAATTAATTCCAGATAAACTTCCGTCAAGAGCATCAGTGGGAGAGAAAAAGCTTTTCTCCGTATTGCAAAAACTCCCTGATGATTACATAGTCTATTATGAACCAATCATTCAAGATCAATATCCGGATTTTATCATTATCGGACCTGATTTAGGAATACTGGTGATTGAAGTACAAGGCTGGTATCTCAAGAATATTTTAGAAGCGAATAATCAGCTTATACGGACTAAAGAAGGATCTTGTGAACATCCTACTATAAAAGCAAGAGAGTACATGATGTCTTTAGTGGAATCCTGCAAAAATAAAGATTATGGCAAAATACTGTTAGAGAAAGATGGAGAAAACAAAAATAGGTTCATCTTCCCTTTTGGACATTTTGCGGTTCTTTCTAACATTACAGGGGCGCAAGTTCAGGAACATAATTTAACAGAAGTGTTTCCTCCAGATAAAGTGGTAACAAGGGATATTTTAGAGTCCTGGACTAGTGAATCATTGAAGACTGAGGATATATACAAAATTTTCCTAAGTTTTTTTAAACCTTTTCGGCAATTTACAAGATTAGACAAAAATGAAATAAATGCGATTCGTGCAATTATTCATTCAGAAATTATCCTCTCAACACCAAAACAAGCCAGACACAAAGAAGAAAAGTTTGAAATACAAGATTTAAAAGTTTTAGACACTCGTCAAGAATTGAATGCTCGCAAAATCGGTGAAGGACATCGAATTATATATGGTGTTGCAGGATCTGGTAAAACAGTCCTCCTAATAGCTAAAGCTCGTATATTAAGCACCGAAAAGCCAGAATCAAAAATTCTTCTACTTTGCTTTAATGTTACTTTAGCATCATATTTAAATGAACTTCTTACATTGTATCCTAATGTCACAGTTAAACACTTTGATGGATGGGCAAAAGCTAATAATTGTGTTCGTCAATATGAAGAGTCTAACGAAGATTTGGGGAAGCGGTTTAAAGAAAGGCTGACGTACATGGAATCAGAACGATATGACGCAATATTAATCGACGAAGCTCAAGATTTCGCTACATCTTGGTTCGAGTGCGTTCTAGAAGCAATGAATGACCCATATGATGGAGATTTGCTGATTGTTGGAGATGGGAGTCAGGGTATATACTCCGGGAATAAAAAAATAAAATGGAAGGATATAGGAATAAAAGCAGTAGGGAGAGTTGAATATACAAAATTCGATCTCGACAAAAATTATCGTAACAGCAGGGAAATCATAGAATTAGCTTCTATATTTGCTAGTCAAGATAAGACAGATGATGGTGGAGAAAATTCCATACAATCCTTGTTTGTTGATCCAAAAAAATGCCAGCGCAGTAATGGAATTAAACCTATTTTGCTAAAATCTGCCAGTCGAGAGGAGGAAAGTAATAAGGTTATAGGTATTGTTAAAAAATTGTTAAATGGGTTTTGGTTTGACCAAAAAATTAAACCTCTCAATCCAGAAAACATAGGTATTTTGTATCGATTATCTTCCAGTAGAGAGAAGGTAATTTTAAAAGGTTTTATAGAAGAATTGGGCAAGATTGCTCCTGTTCTATGGATCAATAATCCAGGTAATGAGAATAGAATTAAAATCACAAAACCTGGAATAAAAATCCAGACTATTCATTCTACAAAAGGATTACAGTATCATGCTGTTATTCTTTTGTGGGCTGACCAATTACCAGCTCTATTTGACAATAATTCGGAAGAATCAGAAAGGCGGTTAATGTATGTTGCTATGACTAGACCAGAAGACTTTTTAGTCATTAGCACCTCTGGTAACTCCGATTTTATCCAAGAAATTGAAAATTCACATAAAGTAGATGTTAAAAACAGTCATTAAGAAATAAAATGATAGAGCAACATTAGTCCTACTGCACATTTTTCTAAATATCTCTGAAACCCTATTGATTGTTTTGAGGTTTCAGAGTTTTGCTAAGGTATTAAAGGTATTAATTGATTTGTCACAATTTAATAGTGTTTTCATCAATTAACCCTAAAAGCAGATCTCCAACTCCAGGGTGGCATAAATTCTGAATCTGACCAAATGTTTAAATGCTTTTCTTTAGCCTCTAATTCTGCTTTTTCGACAATTGAAGCACTAGTGCAGTTATATAAGTATTTGTGGTAAACCATTGCTAAACCCTCTTTTAGAAGTGATTCTTGTATAAAAGTATTATCAGGTAATCGTACTTCAGCTACTTTACGCCCATATCGATCAGTGTCTACAATCTTTAATTTCACTTGGTTGCCAACTTTGAGTAGTGACTGGAGTTTTTCTTTTGCTTTATTACCCCATGAAAACTGATTTTTATACCTGGAGTCAAAAGATAGACTATCGGTAAAAGAATGAGATATTTCAGGAGTATCAATACAAGCAAATCTTATCTTCATTTCTTTGCTTGATTGATCAGTAACGGTGATTGTGTCACCATCCTCAATTTCTTTGACAGTATAGGCTATTTCGCCAGAAACTTTTTTATTAGATTGGCTATTTTGTCCTACGATGAACTGACTGGGTTCAGCTATATTTATTTGATTTATTTCTCCTACTTTTTGAGGTTTAACGTCAATAATCTTGACTGTTTTTCCCTGTAACGCAATGGGATTTGGAGCATCAAGTATTTTATTAAAAATGGGAGAAGGAATAACAACTTCATAAATTTGATTATTCTCTCCTACAAGTTTAAAAGTTTCAGTATCACCCCTCTTTGTCCACCCATTGATTTTTCCTACTATACTAGAATCAGATTCAGGAGGTTTGACAGTATTTTCTATAGGTTTGGAACTACAGTAAAAATTCACAGGATTTTTTGTAAAATCTGAACACTTTAAAATCTCATTTGTTCTTTCTGATATCTTAATTAAATTTGAGTAATCATAATCCTCACCTTGTCCATAATTGGCATCTTCTCTAATCTTTTTGGGAGCATTAAGCAATGCTTTGGTGATTATTTCTCGGTCAGATTTAGACAATCTGGGTGATAAGAAAACTCCAGACCCCGGAATATCTTTACTTACGTGAATTATTCTTAAATCTTTTTCATCTTTTACAGCTGAATCAGCAGCAGCACCTAAATCAGCTTGTCCACTTTTAACTAGCTCCTTAATTTTTCGGGATTTGTGACCCATATTTACATTCAGGGTCTTGCCATATAAATCGTAGGAAGCAACATAGAAGCTGGAAACAGAATTAAAATCACCTAGTGCTATAGTATGAGTCTCATTCAAATCACTAATGGATTTAATAGGACTATCTGCTTTTGTAAACAAAACTGCTTGATAGTAAGGATCATTTTTGGGGAACATCCTTCCCGTATGTGTATAACCATTATTTTTCGCAGCGATGGAAAGCATGGGTGACAGTGTAAAAGAAATATCCCATTCTCGGTTGATCATCCTCTTTCTTGCTTCCTCATAAGAAAGCTCATCTCCACCATCAATAATTATTTGCACTTTATTGCCAAATTCTCGTTTAAGATAATCAGTTAAGCCTTTATAGTAGTCTGAAGAGCTTAATATACCAATTGTTAAGGTGGTGAATTCAGGTTTGCTTTTTGGTTGGTTAGAACTACAACCTAGCAATCCAAAAAACAGGAGGGTAGTGGAGAACAAAAGATGTGTAAAAGACTTATATCCCTTGTTTTTAAAAATCATAACTTCTTACCTTTACTTGAGATTGTGAGTAGAATAAATTAAGTAACTAGTGCGATCGCCTGTGGGAACCTAGATGAAATAGAAAAGCTGTTTGTCCATTATGCAGCACGATTTCTACGCGCATTTATTTGAGTTAATTCCCTTATTGTAGAAACTAAATTATTTAGGGTTATGACTCTATAGAATGAGCTAAGATTTAGTCTAATATTTTCGTCAATATTTGAATCGGATGGAAAAACAATAATTCCATATACTGTATCACCCTGGTTAAATCTACTACGGTTTTGAAATCCTAGTAATCTATTACGCATAACACCATCACAATAATTTTTAACCTGTACATAAGGGTTTTTACCCCAACAAGAGAGGATTTTCGTTCTGGATTGATTCCTTCTACAGATCCACTCTGAGTTACGGACATCCTGGGGATTAAGAGGTTCAATTACCCCTGCGTATGATTTAGCTTCTATTACAAAATAAACTCGACTGGCTAAATTTTGATTTGTTACTACAAGGAAGTCTGTAAATTTACTTCCCTCATTTCCATATCCTACATCAATTTGGGTTTCAACTCTATCATTTGGAAAATTATTCATCAATCTTTGATAAATTTGTTGTTCAAAATCATTTAAGGCATGCTGACCAATTTCTTCTAAATAACGTTCTATCTTAATATTTAAACTGTTAACTTCAGCTTGTACTTGCTCTCTGCTTTCTAGTAATACTTGTTCTCTATCCTGATATATATTTACTTGATTTTGTAAACTAGCGATCTGATTACTAAGTTCATGCTGTTCATTATTTTTTCTATCTAATAGTTCTTGTAAACTAACTAAAAGATTTTCATATTGTATCTCATTATCCTGTAAAGAAGTTAATCTACTTTCTGCTCTCTTTCTATCCTCCTTGATTTTTCTAAGTTGTTCTTGCAGTTCACTTTCCCTTTGTTGATTTTGATGATTGAGTCTTAATTGTTCTGTTTCAAGAATTTCTAACTCTCTTGTTAACTCTTGTATGAACTTCTGGTATTCATGTTTATTGGTGAGATTTTCTTGTAATTCTATTCTAGTTTCCTGAAGTTCTCTCTCTAGTTCAGATACTTGTGAACTATTGACTGATTGCATCATACTTTCTATTTGACTTTCTAATTGAGTTCTCTGTAGATGCAAGTTATTGAATTCGTTCTCAAATCTTATTCGTTCGCTATCTCTTTGTTGTTGCAATAGCCTGGTTTCTTCAATTCTTTCAGTAAGTTCAATTTCCAAAAGCCTATTATTATTTATTAATTCTATCTCTCTTTCCTCATTTAACCTACGTTCGTTAATTATTTTATTAACAAAAAATTCTAATGTACGCCATACTATAAAAGTAATCAGAATGAAGGACAATATGTTACTGGAATAAGATTGGATTCTACTACTGTTAGAAAAGGGATTACTCAACCATTTTAGCATTTCATTTCCAAATGTAGGACTGACACCCCTAACGTAGTAAACTCTACCTATAACGCGCCCTTTGTTAGTAAGTTCAGTAGCAGTTCGTTCAGTCACAGAAGAATGAGCATATGTCCACTGAGAGAACACAGGAGGAGGATCAAGCAGTACATCATAAGGATGATTTTTTAATTCTCCGGGTTCAAGAGCTTTTCGCCAAGAGGGGGATTCATCTGAATTCTTGCCAGAATAAGCAATAATATTTTTTCCAGAGGGATCTGTAACGATTAATCCAAATAAATTATAGGTACTATCTACAGTCCGTTGAACTTCTTCCATATCTTTTCTTAAAATCGCATAAGAAAGTTTTGTAGGTAATGTATGAGATAATATGTTGAAGTCAACTGTTTGAACTCTAAATATTGTCACATTCCAATAAGTGTCATAAATTTTAAAAGTAAATGGCGTACCAATGATAGTAAAAACGAAACTTATTGTAACTAGTCTTGTAGAAGATTGTAATCTAATAAGTCTATTTAATGATATTCGCAACAGAGTAGATATATTATCAGTAGTTATACCAGCAAGTCTAGACAATGTTCTCTTTATTCCTCTTAGGGTTATACTCACTATTTTAACATCCTTGTTTTACTCAATAAATGAAGTATAACTACTTGTGTCACTGTATTAACCTTAATTTTCTACTGTTTTTTAAAGTTTAAAGAGAAAAACTCAGATCCACCATGATAAATAAACTACATCTCTATTCTCTTATAACCGCTATAACCGCGATCGCATTTCCAAGGAAAAAAGATCTATCTTGAGGTAGATGTCAAACTAACCAGAATAACCATAGGTTTAAGTATTTCGTTGGAACTTGGAGTTAATAAAATAACTACTTATTGCGATTAAGACACTAATCAATAAAAATATACTGATTTCAGATAAACTAGAATTGACTGGGGGAGAAGACTGACCTTCCAAAGCAAAGAAGCTAACAACAGTATCTTGGTATCCGCTAAAGAACAGTAAAACTGGCACGAGAAATAATCCCATCATTTGACTTTTTCTCACCTGGAATATGGATGGTAACAATCCTAGACAACTACCCGCTACCAGAATTAATAATCCCCAGATACCTGTTGATATTAATACAAGTGTTGTTATAAATACAATAATTGCTATTGTTAAACTCTTGTAGTGCAAATTGTCTATTACTGATGTCAATGGTCTCCAGGTTTTTAAAAGTAGTTTACGACTCAAAAACCCAGCTATACCCATCCCCATTAAAATCAATATCATGGTTATCCAAGAATCTAAGTCTCCAATTATGGAATTAATGGCAACAGATGCACCAGACCTTGATTTGTTGATAAAGTATAATGCTGCTATTCCAAATAGTGCATCTGAAGATTGTATGGCTGATGTAATTACAATATATAACCTACTGCGATCGCTTGTTTCTTGATTACCAATAAAGAGTAGAGCTAGAGTAGCAGCGTTAGCTGAACCTAGACCGGGGAGTAAGCCAACAGCCATCCCTGATAAGGTTCCAATCAAACTACCTTTGTTTATTTCTGATTCTGGTAAATTCAACTTTATGTTTTTATTTTGAGGAGGTAGACTAGCAGTCTTTTCAGATAATGTTTGTAGGAGTCCACTAATACCAAATAAACCAGATAAAGCTGGAAATAAAACCCCAAAAGCTGCTGAAGAACCTCCTGGAATTAGAGGGGTTCCTAAGATAATAATACCGAAGATACCACTTAATAAGAATAAAAGCCCCGCAGTTAAACGATTTTTTTCTGTTATTATAAGAATGGCTGAAGCTATTAATAATATCCAAAATAATCCGGGTTTTATTAATTTTTCTACCCATTCTATGGGATTAATCCCAATTACAGTCAATAAAGTACAGAGAGAAGCAATAAGAAGAGCAGCTTTTAAACCGCGCCATGACCCCTCTATGGATAGATTTAATGCTTCACCACCATTACCCTCTTTTATTAATCTTTGTCCCGGTAAAAGGGAATATACCTCATCAGTAGGAATGCCTAAAAATAAACTGGGAATGTAATCAAAAAAGGCATGGGTAATGCTTACTGCTACAATGAATATAGAGATGGGTAGGGCAAACTCCTTGTCTAAAGACGCAGAGGCATAAAATGCTACCATTAAAGAAGCTATAAGATTAACGTGAATACCTGGTGTCAAACCGGAAATAATACCAACCAGTATTCCTAATACCAGCGCGGGTAAGGACAAGACTAAATACATTATAAATACGATTAATTAGGTTTGACTTGTTTGGCGTTTAGTGATATTTCATTCTGAAATTCGGTAACTTTAGCCAAAATATCAATTGATCCATTGGATGATAATATATTTAGAGTTTCCTGATTCCAGTCCCCCTCAAAAAATACTCCGCTTATAGAATCTCCACTATCACTCTCTAGCTTAAATCTCAGCATTTTATAACCCTTTCTTGATGTGAATTCCTCGGAGGAAACAGCGCGTAAAGACTTAATCCATACTGTTTTCTCCATATAATCACTAAGTTCCTTGACCTTAACCGTGGGATAAGAATTGGGAGAGGAATTAAAATTACTAGAGTATTGGGAATCAGTTCCACTAGTTTTTGTGATTGATTGAGAAGACAAGGGAGAGACCTGGGATTTATTATCATAAATACTAAGTAATCCGACTATTTCCACCATATCCCCCCGCTTTGGAGAAAAAGGGAGCTTTCCTAAAGAGGGGAAAAAAGAAGCCCGATATTCACCCGCAGATCCTGTAAGTGTCAGAAAGTGCATCCCCTGGGAACTTCGATAACTACTTTTGACCAATCCCCTGGAAATAACTAATGTCCCTACAGAGTCAGAGGAAAAGGACTCCCCGTTATAAACGACAGCTTGGGATAATACGGGTTTATATGTTTTACCAAATCCCCAGATTAGTCCAGTAAGGGTAACAAATAGAAGTAATGGTAAATGAGGAGAACTAATATAGTTTTTAAGCATACTAATGTTAATTCTTAATTCTATGGTGAAATAGTTAAAGTTGACAAATACGAGACCTATTAAAGAATAGTCCTAGCCCCCAAGGATTCACCTGTGATTCTATTCCTATCGTTTTCCACCACCATTCATAGAAAATCAACGCAGGCATTTCTCCCATCGCAGCATTGCTAAGATTTCCTTGAACTGATGGCAATTCATCATATTTTAACCATGTTTCTCCCCTTTTCCACCCTAACTTTTCTCCAAAAGAACTGAAAGTATCTTGGTTGTAATCTTCAGTGCCACCTAAACCAAGATAAATTTCTTTTTGCGGAGAGAACCCAAATTTACCATCACTGTATTGTAACCATAATTGATTCAGCGTATTCAAATCAGAACATGGAATTTGTTCAATTACTTTAGGGTTTATAAATCCTTCCCTTTGCCGATTTACTACGGTTAAGATTAATTGTTCTGTTTCTTTATCAGCTTCCTTCCAGTTACCAGCAGCAAGCAGCTCTTGTAACCTCAAGTAAATCCGAGGAACATTAGATTCTAGAATAACTGAGCTTTCTGGGCTTTCTCGTAATAAGGGGAGATCTGATTTGGATGCACCAAACTTCTCCACCATGTTTAAAAACACTATACTTGAAGACACTACAACAACTACCACCACTGTTCTAGGTTTTGGCAAACTTAGTCCAGCACTCTTATACGCAGTAAAAAAGGGCTTATAACTTTTAGGTGAATTTTTTATTGGAGGTGTAGGGGTAACATTATTGGTAATATTGATAGCAGGTCTAGAACGTAAATCTCCTATTACATCATTAGCAGACTGGTAACGCTCTGCAATAGGTGCAGTCATTTTATCCAAAATCTTTCCTAATTTTTCACTAACAGACCTATTACCTAAGTTATCTCGCCATAAAAATCTTTCTGTTGTAGTATCGTAGAACTTATTAGGACTAGATCCAGTCAACAAGTATAGACAAGTTAACCCTAAACTATACACATCACTAACGAAAGTAGCTTTTCCCCGCAGCTGTTCTGGAGCGCAGTATTCCATAGATCCTATAATTGTCCCTTCTTTCCCCCCTGCTGTTGGATCCACCACCTTCGCTGCACCAAAGTCAACCAGAAATATTTTATTGTCCATAGCACGACGAATTATATTTTCTGGCTTTATGTCACGATGAATAACCTGTTTTTTATGGACAAATTGTAAAATATTTAATAGCTCTATTAATAGTTCAGTAACCCTAGCAGGGGAGAAAACCCCGTTTTTCTGGAGTTCAATCTCTAATGTATCCCCCTCCACATACTCCTGAACCAAATACTGACGATTATCCTCCGTGTGGATAAAATAGTCCAAAAGTTCTGGGATTTGAGGATGTTGACCCAACTGCTCTAACTGTTTTGCTTCTTGATTAAATAAACGGGATGCTTTTTCAATAGTGTCTGTGCCCTGGGCTTGGGGTAAAAATTGTTTAATCACACAGGTAGGTTGAGATGGTTTACCCGTATCTGTTGCTAAAAAGGTACGTCCAAATCCTCCCTCCCCCAAAATTTCCCGGGGGATGAACCGCTCTCGCAAAATTAATTTGTTGCCACATTTTTGGCAGAATTTACAGTCGTTTGGATTCTGGTGCAAACAGTCTGGTTTTACGCAGAGGATTTTATTCATCTTACTTGTAAGTATTTTACCTCAGTATATCAAAAGTC
>NZ_LMVE01000080.1:0-9524 GCF_001432185.1 Cylindrospermopsis sp. CR12
TTTTATGACGTAGACCCAACTTTTCTAAGGCTCGATGCATGGTTGTGATACTAACATCTGCCAACTGGCGTTGAGATCCCTATTTTAGTTTATTACCCTTATTATAGCTTATCTTATTTTGTAGTTTAACTACATGAAAATTGCTGTAATAACCCAACTGACTTGGGCTTTGAGACCAGGAATGAATTCCCGGTCTCCCCCATAGGGAGTGCTTCGCTCACCCCACCTACCAAGATTGTTAAGGTGGTTTGGGTAGACATTAATGAGCAGAAAAACTAGGCAAAAACAAAGTTACTAGCAGTGAGTGTGCTAGTATTTACTCCGATTAAAGTAGCTATAGTGTTGCCATTGATGATAATGTCGTTATTGGTTAAGGTTAGATCCTTAAAGCCAAAGCCCTGGACTTGACCCCTAATACCCAAAACATCAGTACCAATCTGAAAATCCACAATGGTATTGGCAACGTTTTTGTTGTCAACTTTGGGGATATCACCGGTAGCGATCCAAAACTGGTCTGCACCAGCACCACCGGAGATTACATTACCTCCACCTTCACTAACAAAGAATTTATCATCTCCATCACCACCTAAAGCGCGACCATTAGCACCCAGATAAAAATCATCATTTCCAGATCCACCGGAAAGGCGATAGTCTTTGGCATCCGTGGCGAAGATTTCATCATTCCCACTACCACCAAAAATGCGATCGCCATCAGCTACGTCTATAACGTCTTTACCACTACCAGTAAAGACGTTATTACCACCAGCTAAAGCACCTGCTGTTGGACTATCAACTTTGTCATTACCAGCGCCAGTAAAGAGGACATCATTAATACCACCAAAACCTGGGGTACCGCTTACGATAGTATCATCGCTAGATGTACCAAAAAATAATTGTGTATCTTGAACAAGATTAGCTTTAGGCGCAATTAAGAATGATAACTGACCACCCTCAGCAAGGTTTTGACTGGCAATATTGCCATCCTTGAAAGAGTGCGCTTGTACGTCAAATAGTAACATTGAACCAGGAGCGTTACCAAACAAATTGGAGACATCAGTAATACCAGAGGTTTCCCAGTTACCAAGATCAGTAGGAGCAGAGTCTGTCTGATTGTAAGGAAAAGCAGCAGGTGACCGATCAGCGATCGCAACACGGGTTAAGGTAGAAGAGGGATTAGTTACTGATGGGTCAAGAACGAAGATAGAATTTGCTAGTCCAGAAGTTTTACCAAAATCGCTAACAGCAGGATCTTCTTGAAGATAGATTTTACCATCTTCGGCCCAAACAAGGTTATCAGGGCTACGCAAACCGGCATCTTTTGATACATTACCATCGTTGAGGATATCTACTTTACCTACGATGTCACCAGTATTGATGTTCTTGAAGTCAATATCAATTCTGTAGACTGTACCCCAAGAATCCTGACCACCAAACAGACTAGAGTTACCTGTTGCATTAAATGCAACTATTGTGCCATCTTTAGACATCTCCGAAAAAGAATCAAAGTGTGATAAAATAATATGAAATGGTATTTTTGGCAACTTATTATGAGCAACATATCTGAATATATCCAGAATAATCCTCACGAATCACACCGTTTATTGGGTCTGAAGTATGAGCAGTTACAGCAACTTTTGGAAAAAGCCATAAAACTGCATCATCAGAAACAACAATTGGTTGAATCAAAAAAAACCCGAATTATTCAAGGCGGTGGAGGGCGCAAACCCAAATTATCACCGTCGGAGCAAATAATCTTAACATTAACATATTTACGGCAGTTAACAACATTTCAGCTACTAGGTATTCAATTTGGAGTAAGTGAAACAACTGCAAATGATATCTTTAACTATTGGTTGCCAATAATAGGAGAATTATTGCCACCAAGTTTGCTAGAACAGGTAAAAAAAAACTCCAGTGATTACGAAGTCGTTAAAGAAATATTAACAGAATTTGAGTTAATAGTGGATAGCTATGAACAGCCTATAGACAGACCTGGAGAGTACCAAGAACAAAAAAAATATTATTCAGGTAAAAAAGCCTGTCATACTAGAAAAAGTCAACTAATCGTTTTACCAAATGGTAAAGATATTGTTGATGTAGTAGCGGGTAAACCTGGTCCAAAAAGTGATGTAAATTTATTCCGTGAAACCAGAAATATATTTGATAAAAAACAAAAATTTAGTGGTGATAAAGCTTATCAAGGAGAGGAGTTAATGAAAACTCCGACAAAAAAACCTAAAAACCAAGAATTAACGTCTGAACAAAAAGAAAAAAATAAAGAGTTAGCTTCCGAACGAATTTTTGTTGAACATTTAATTCGTGTAGTGAAAATATTCAGAGTGGCACAAGAAAGATTTCGATTAAATTCAAGTAAGTATGAACAGGTAATCATGACTATTTGTGGACTTGTTCGTTTCCGAATGGGAACCTACTTATTTTAGTTATCAAGATTTGGACTTGGCTAAAAATAAATTATCTCAGATAGGTGTTATCTTTTGGTTAATTCCCAACAAGAGGCATCTCTAACGCTTATTTTAGCATACCAGTCAGCTACTTTTGTATTGGGGTGTCTCACCTTAAAAAGTAGTATTGGTAACGCTTTGGCTATTTCCGGAGATGTCTTTTAGGACTGGTAGAAACATCTTCAACACGAACGAATCCGAACGCCTTTGCATTTGGATCAGTGGGGCTAAAGGCCAAGGTATCTTGTGTTGCTTGGGTAACAAATCCTAGAGAATCATATCCTGTTGTATCGGCTTTAGTAGCATCGTAATGCTTGATCTCAACAAACTTACCGTTTAGAGAGTTATTGTTACCATTGAATTGTCTGGGGTCTGTCTCAATAGGATCAGTAGCATTAGTAGGATCATCAGCAACCCAAACGTACAGCTTACCACCAGTTAAACCATTTCGTGCTAGGAAGTCACTACTACTAGGAACCTTAGTACCAACATAAAGAATTAAAGGAACACCAGTTGCAGGTGAGCGATCATCACCGATGATAAAAGCAACTTTATCAGTCGTACCTGTGTCTACCTGTGTAACGTTCTCGAACCCAGCACGACCAAACCAAGGCAATGCGTATAAGATATCAGTTTTAGTATCCAAAGCATAGTTTGATGATGCTCCACTTTCTTCACTAGTGAAGAAAATGTTATCAACTATACCTCTACCAGGACCGAACTGATTTGCTTTAAATAACTCAGCAGAGCATAAACGGTTTAAACCATTAGCTATATCTAAACCGTTAGGATTGGTAGTTTTGTTATATACAGCAGGAGATGACACGACATTACCTGCGCGGTTAACGATGCTCTTATAAGCAAGACCAGAACCAACAATTTTCAATGTGCGCTTGTCAACATCGAAGTAGCTAACCCTTCCACCACTCAGTTGTGTACCATTTGCTAGACTGTACTTATAAGCAGCAGTACTGCCTAACTCGTGGTTAACATATACACGTACAGTTCTATCGTTTAGTGAATAAGCACCAATACCATCAAGAATACCAGGGGCCACATAGCCATCTATGTTATCACCAACAGTAAAAATAGGGTCAACCGTGTAACCAATTAGCCCTTTGACTTGAGATGGTTGGGTTGTATCAAATGATGTAGGCATAAAATTCCTTAATTAGCTTTGTGTTTGGTTATTGAATCAATAAATCTGAGTTGGGCAAATTCAGGAAAACCTGATTTATTACATAACCACATATGACTATCTGATCCTGCTACGAGAATGTCACTTATAGATTAAGACAAAGTTATAATTCTTTAATCTTTTGATTAAAAAATTTTGTTCCATATCTCGAACACCTAGCTCATGACACTGGGTTTGCTTTTATCTCCCATTCGTAGGTTTGGAAAGTGATTGATGGTGTGCCTCAACTCGTGGACGGAGGCAAACATTATGGTCATTTGGAGGTGAATATTGAACCTTTCACTCCTATAGCAGGAATCACTGCCAAAATTGAGTTTACGCCGGTCTACAGTTTCCCCATTCTGGATGCAACCTATAACCTTGTGGCAACTGAGCGCCGCGTTTATGATGATCCGGTGGTTATGCTGGTCACGGATGAAGGATCGGTGATTAATATTCCTTACTCTGAAGGGACAAAATCGTAACCAAGTTAAAAGCATCTAACACGATTGTTGACTACACCATCGGTACGGATGTAATAGGCATTACTAACCAGGTTGCCAACTCTAAGGGTGACCTCACCTTCAGTGGTAGTGATATCAGCCTAAATGGTGTGTTAATTGCTACTCTTAACGGAGTGAATGCTGCAGGTGCAACCTTCGTTTTTGCCAATCCTTTGGCCAGCTAGTAAAGATTACCGAAAAAGTGATTTTTACAACCCCCGATAAATCGGGGGTCTTTTGCTGAAATTAAGTTAATTGAAAATGGTGTTTATTTCAGTAAATTTTGAAATTCCCTGTTATACTTAACTTGAATAAAGTCATTATCTGCTTTTGCTAGTTCAGTATATTTTTGACGTTCCATCTTAATAGCTTTGGCTAAAGACTTCACAGCTAAGTCTGTCTGCTTCTGTAAGGCATAATTACAAGCCTTATTATAATATGCGGCGGCGAAATTCGGATTGATGCTAATTGCTTGATTATAGGATGCCAAACCTTCCTGGTAGCGTCTTAGTTTTGTCAGGGCAATTCCCTTGTTTATCCATGCCTCAAATTTATTTGGCTCAATCACTATAGACTCGTTATATGACCTTATTGCCTCTTCGTAACGACCTAATGCTGATAGGGCATTTCCTCGATTATACCAGGCTTCATTTTTGTTAGGGCGGAGGGCGATCGCCTGATTATAAGATCTCAATGCTTCTTCGTATTGTTTTAGCGATAATAGAGCATTTCCCCTATTTACCCATGATGGTACACTATCCTTTTGAATTTCAATTACCCGGTTATAGAGCTGAAGTGCTTCTTCGTAGCGTCCCCTATCTAAGAAACCATTGCCCTGACTCAATAGATTTGAGACTTTTTGACTATCCTGAACCTGGGCCATTAGCCGTGCTACGTTATTTTCCTGAACAATTTGTTTTGTATATTCCGTAGAAGATTGGGCTGCATCAGCACAGCTGCTTACTAGGAAACCAATCAACCCAGATGTAATCAAGCGTCGAAAAATAAACATACTACAACTACGCAAAATATCATCTCCTAGCATAATTTTATGATTGTTTAATCAGCCAATGAGGTATCTAAATCAACCATAATAGGACTAATTATCTTTTATTTTCCCCGTTGAAAAATAAAGATTTCAACAAAACTAGTAAAAAAAGACTAAGAATACACTAAAAACAATATCATTTTTAGTGTATTTAGTCAAGGATTTTACAGGAATGATCGGAAATTATGGTTTGGAAGCTCAGTCCCCATATAGGAAGGCTTTACATTTGAGGCACTTCTTGCTACAATTAAGTGGACTTTAGTGAGAATCGCCTAAAAATCTCCGCTATTGCGGTAGAATGTCACAATAAAAACCAAAATACAGTCAACATTTTAAATATAAACATGGAAAAACCTCATTCAACAGTTATAATTACTGGTGCATCCTCTGGTGTGGGCTTATACTCAGCTAAATCTCTGGCAGCCAGGGGTTGGCATGTGGTTATGGCTTGTCGGGATCTAGAAAAAACCAAAAAAGTGGCCCAAGCAGTAGGAATTGCTCCGGATAGCTATACTATAATAAATTTAGACCTAGCGTCATTGGATAGTGTCAGAAGATTTGTACAAGAGTTCAGATCCACTGGTAAAACTTTGGATGCTTTGGTGTGCAATGCAGCTATTTACATGCCCTTACTAAAAGAGCCTTTGTATAGTCCTGATGGTTATGAGTTGAGTGTGGCCACGAACCATTTGGGTCACTTTCTTCTGTGCAATCTCATGTTAGAGGATCTGAAAAAATCCTCTGCTCCCGAACCAAGGTTAGTAATTTTGGGGACGGTTACCCATAACCCGAACGAGCTAGGAGGTAAAATTCCCCCTCGACCTGATTTGGGGGATTTACAAGGGTTTGCAGCTGGATTTAAAGCTCCCTATTCTATGATTGATGGAAAAAAATTTGAGCCGGTGAAAGCCTATAAAGATAGTAAGGTATGCAATGTCTTGACCATGCGAGAATTGCACCGTCGCTATCATGATTCTACAGGTATTACCTTTAGTTCCCTCTATCCAGGTTGTGTAGCTACCACGGCACTTTTCCGCAATCACTATCCACTATTTCAGAAACTGTTCCCCATTTTTCAAAAATATATTACCGGTGGGTTTGTGACAGAAGAACAAGCTGGTGAAAGAGTGGCACAAGTGGTTGCTGACCCAACCTACAATCAGTCTGGAATCTATTGGAGTTGGGGTAATAGACAAAAGAAAAATCGTCAGTCTTTTGCCCAAAAGGTTTCTAATGAAGCTAGTGATGATGCAAAAGCCGAAAAGATGTGGAATTTGAGTGCTAAGTTGGTTGGAATCGTCTAAGGAGACGGGGGAATGGGGCTATCTACTATTTAGTATCTCCTATATATTTACTATTTAATGTTTTCTGAGGTTTGAGCAAGTAATGAGTGTGGAGTCTAATTCTAATTCAACTTCTAATTTAAGTCCTGATTCTCACAGTTTATCAGGTAACCATTTGCTAGATCATCAATTACACCCAGATGATTTTGATGGTAAAGCGGGTGAAAATACACTGGCTTCAGAACGTTTCTTTGCTCAACAAGCCCTAACTGCTATTTCCTTCTTACAATCCCCGAAATATACCAATTTTCTCAAAAAATCTACCTCTATTTTCTCCCACAACACTACCCTGACCTCCGGTGCTAATTCTCAAGATTTTATCTTTACCCTCCTGGCGATCGCCTTGACTATTATCAGTGCGACTATTAATAATAGTTTTCTGGGTGTTATCAGCACCATATTGAATATTTTCCTATGCTTAAAACTACTTTTACCCTGGTTGAGAGCAATTATTAAAGAGTGGGTTTCTCCACAAGATCAGAAGATTTTTTTAGGTTTTGTCGCCCTTACCTTTGCCATTATTGGCAGCTTAAAATTCTTGGGTTTAGGTAATGTTCTCATCAAGGAAACTCAGAAAATTAATTGGGATACTTTAGGAAGTATAGCAGATTGGTTTGGAGCTTTGGGTCAAATTTTTATAGCTATAATTGCTGTTTATGTGGCCTGGAGACAATATATAATTTCCAAAGATCTAACTATTCAACAAAATCTACTCACAGTTCAGCAAAATATTATTACCCAACAACAAACCATAGATTCCTACTTTCAAGGAATTTCTGACTTAGTCTTAGATGAGGAAGGACTATTAGAAGATTGGCCCCAAGAAAGAGCGATCGCTGAAGGGCGCACCTCTGCAATTCTTAGTAGTGTAGATGCTAGTGGAAAAGCCAAAATACTCAGATTTCTTTCTCGCTCTAAACTCCTCACTCCTTTACAACGTGACCGTCGTCTAGGTAGACCCATTCTTGATGGTATGGGTGGTTATGCTGAAGACAGATTATATGGAACCCGGGTTATAGATTTAGGAGTAATGTTAGCGGGTTCTGATTTATCAAATACTGATTTACGCTGGACAGACTTAACGGAAGTGAATTTAGTTCATGCTAACCTAAGTGGTTGCGATTTAGTCAAGGCTAACCTATCTCGTGCTATACTATACGAGGCAAATATTAACCAAGCAGATTTAAATGGTATACGTTTGTTTTATGGGTCAGCAGAGCAAGCTTCACCTCGCAGTCGTACTGAACCTCCTAACTATCAAACAGGGGAGCATACAGGAGCAGTGGTAGAGAACGTGGATTTTACTGATGTACAAAGAATGTCAGAATCAACTCGTTACTATTGTTGTGCTTGGTGTGGAGAGAAATCCAGAACTACCATACCTGGTGGTTGTGAAGGAATACCAAATAAATTGGCAAGAAATGAAATTTGATGTATCTTAATATCTTGAATCTTTTTGATTGATAATTATGAGTGATAGAATGCGTGCTATTGTAGTTGACCCTAATATACCCGGGCGCTTAACAATAAAAGAAGTTCCCGTACCCACACCCACTGCGAATGAAGCTTTGATTAGAGTTGCATCAACTTCATTAAATCGCGGTGAACTCAGACGTGCTAGTACAGCTACTCCTGGTTGGCGTCCTGGTTGGGATTTAGCTGGTACTGTAGAAAAATCCGCTGCTGATGGTTCTGGTCCTGCTGTGGGAACACGGGTAGTAGGTTATGTTCCCAGTGGTGCATGGGGAGAGTTAGTCCCAGTACCCACCCATTCTCTGGCCGAATTACCACACTTTGTATCATTTACTCAAGCTGCTACCCTACCGATAGCAGGTCTAACAGCTTACCATATCATGAAAAAAGGTGGTTTTCTACTGAATAAATCCGTGTTAATTACTGGTGCATCTGGTGGAGTTGGTAACTTTGCCATTCAGCTGGCTCGATTAAGCGGAGCAAAAGTAGTTGCACATCTACGACAATCTAAATATGAATCTGTAGTCAAACAAGCGGGAGCTCGTCACGTGGTCATTGGTGAGGATATTTCATCTGCTCAAGTATACGGACCCTATCACTTGATTGTAGATTCTGTAGGTGGTAATATTCTTGGTCAAGCTCTCAATTTTCTGGACTCTAATGGAACAGCTGTGGTATTTGGAGCTACTGGGGGAAGGGAAGTAACCTTTAACGCAGGCAATCTTTATGCTCTTGGTGGTGCGAGTATATATGGGTTAATAGTATTTCATGAATTGAAACAAGAACCAGCGGCTATAGGGTTAAAATGGTTGTTGGAGCTAGTGGAATCTGCCCAATTACGTCCCCATATTGAGATAGAAGCGTCATGGAACGAAGTTGCCAACATAGCACAAAAGTTGATGGAAAGAAGTTTTCCTGGTAAAGCAGTTTTGCATATTCTATGAGCCCACTTACTGCTAATCTAATATCAATTAGTTGGTTTTTTATCCATCCGTTTGTGGTGGAAGATTTTGCAGAATATCTAAAATGCGGCGGTTTTCAGTTTGTAAACCCCTCACATCCAGTTGTATTTCTCTTACTTCTGATTGTATCTCTCTAATTTCTGATTGCATCTCTCTCATTTCTGTAACCACACTATCAAAGTTACGCTGCATTACTTCAAAATTACGCTGATGTATAGCCACTGTTTCTAGAAGTGCACTCACAGCTAATCTAATATCAATCAGTTGGTTTTCCATGTTATCTATCCGTTCTTGATTACTCATAACTTCCCCCGGGTGGAAGATTTTGGAGAATATCTAAAATGCGACGATTTTCAGTTTGCAAACCCCTCACATCCAGTTGTATTTCTCTTACTTCTGATTGCATCTCCCTAATTTCTGATTGCATTTCTCTAGTGTCTGATCGCATTTCTCTAATTTCTAACTGTATCTCTCTCATTTCTGTAACCATACTGTCAAAGTTACGCTGCATTACTTCAAAATTACGCTGATGTATAGCCACTGTTTCTAGAAGTGC